>CAYRLL010000006.1:0-13158 GCA_964425115.1 uncultured Desulfovibrio sp.
TTTCACCTGATTCGGCCATGCTCTCCGAAAAGCTTAATGTTTCGGAAGAACAGATCGTTGAGATGGAGCAGCGGCTGGACGGAAACGACATGTCGCTGGATATTCCCGTGGGCGATGATGGCTCAACGGCCACCCGCATGGACTTTCTGCCCGCACTGGGCCCCGGTGTGGAGGATGTGCTTGCCAACAGCGAATTAAGCACTATGCTCAGGGAGCACCTCAAAACCATTGAACCCTTGCTCAATGACAAGGAATTGGAAATACTGCACGGGCGGCTGCTCTCGGAAGACCCCGTCACGCTCCGGGAAATCGGCGAGAAGTATGACATTACGCGGGAGCGGGTCCGGCAGATTGAGGCCCGCCTGCTCCAGAAAATCCGGGATCACCTGTTCCGGGAAATTAAGGACTTTTCCAAGGAATGGATCAACCGTTAAGTCCGAGGGACATCTCCTCCATGACAGCACGCTCCTCTTCACGCCTGCTGCGCAACACCGCCGCGTGCGCATTGGTCTTTCTGAGCCTTGCGGCAACGGCATGCGTACGCCAGCCGGCCATGCCCCCCAAACCTGCGGAATCTGAAACGCAGGCGGCTGCTCCCGTTCCCGGTCAGGAACTGGCCATGACGCCTGAAGCCGCACAGGTTTACTACTACCTCATGCTGGACGAGGCTGCCCGCAACAACGATCTGCGCGCAGGCGGGAAGGCTATAGGGCAACTACTGCAACTGGACCCCGGAGTTCCGGTCTTTCTGGACGCAGCGCGCTTTTACGGGTTGCGCAAGGAAATTACCCTTGCCCGCGACATTGCCAAAATGGGACTGGAGAAATTTCCTGACCACTTCGACCTGACCGTGCTGCTGGCGGAAACCTATCTGGAAGAAAACCGCATTGATGAGGCGGTGGGCATTTTACGGGACCTCATCGCCCGCAACCCGGAATCGGCCGACGCCCGGCTGCATCTGGGGCAGGTGCTTCTGGCCCATGACAAGTTTGCCGAAGCCGCTGACCTTCTGGCAGCACCTTCCGCCATCCGTTCCGGCCCGCTTACCCGGTACTACCTGTCGCGAGCCTATATCAACCTCAAGAAATTCAGGGATGCGGAGCGGGAACTCAAGGCCGCTGTGAAAACCAGCCCCGACTTTGTGGAGGCATGGGCAGAACTGGCTTTTCTGTATGAAGTGATGAAGGATTACGTTGCCGCAGAAAAGACCTATGAGCGCATCATCGAGCTTGGACAGGCCGGTCAGGAAGTGTGGCTGCGGCTCATCGCCCTGAACATAAAGCTGAACAGGCCGGACAAGGCGCTTTCCATAGCCAAGAACGGGCCGGAGGAAACAGGCTTTCACCTGCAGGCGGCCACAGCGTTCATGGAGGAGGGGTTCAACGAGCACGCCCGCGAGCTGCTTGAACCTCTTGCCGAACAGAACAATCCGCCCGCCGAGGTCTTTTTTCATCTCGCCCTCATAGCTTTTTCGGTGGACAAGGATTTTCCCCGGGCCGTGGACCTGCTGGAGAACATACCGGAACACAGCCCTCTGTGGGCCAAAAGCGCCCGGTTCCGCGCGCAACTGCTCTATGAGGTGGACCGCAAGGACGAAGCCTTGCAGATAGTGACGCAGGGCAGGACCTCCGACCCCGGCGACAGGGAATTCTGGGACATGGAAGTGGACATGCTTGCCTCCATGCAGTTGTTTGAGGAAGCCCACGCCACTCTTGACGAAGCCCTTGTCCGCTGGCCCAAAGACCCGGAACTGCTGTTCTCCAAGGGGTCCATTTACGATCTTGCAGGGGACAAAGAACTGGCCTTTAAGACCATGGAGCGGGTTATCACCATAGACCCGGAGAATCCGCAGGCCCTGAATTACGTCGGATATACGCTGGCGGACAAGGGACTGAACCTTGAGCGCGCCCTTGTGCTTATCGAGACTGCGCTCAAGCAGGAACCCGACAAGGCGTACATTGTGGATTCCCTTGCCTGGGTACATTACCGGCTGGGCAATCTGGAGGAAGCGTGGGAGGCCATTAACCGCTGTCTCTCACTCGGGGTGGAAGACCCCACCATATGGGAACACTATGGCGATATTGCCAAGGCCATGGGCCGCAAGGCAGATGCCCGCAAGGGATACCGGGAAGCTTTGAAGATGAACCCGGGAAATGCCGATGAAATCAAGAAGAAACTTCAGGAAATATAGCACCATGCCCATAGCACGGAGGCTTTACGCGCTTCTGCCGCATCTCTTCTGTTCGTGCCGTGTAAACGGACGGGATGTGATGCCGCGGCGCATGCGCTCTCTTCTTTGCGCCGTGCTCCTGCTGGCACTGGCCGCACTCTCCGGCTGTGCCACGCGGCAGACGCTGCCGCCGGAGGCCATTCAGGACCCTGCCGTGCGTGAAACAGCGCACGCCCTTTGGCAGCAGTATCTGCATACCGCCCGGAGCAGGAACTCTGAAGTGCCCTTCCGCATCGGCGCATCGCTGCGCTATTCAACGCCGGACTCCGGCCACCGCCTTGTGCTGCGCGCATGGGGCAACGGGCTGGACCCCATGCGCATAGACATTGAGGCAGGTGTGGGCCAGACCCTTGCCCTTATACGGCAGGACAGCCATTCCTTTGTCGCGTATGACCCGCGCGGTCAGAAGGCCTATGTGAACAACGATACCGGGAACGTGCTGCTCCGCTTCGGCCTGCCTGTTCCGTTCGGTATCCGCGATCTGGGCAATCTGATGACAGGCAGGTTTGACCGCGTGATGCCCGAGGAATACACCTCGGTTGCCATTGCCCCCGGAGGCGGCTTTGCCTATACTCTTCCCGCCACTTCCAAAGACGGCCACGGCAGCGTGCTGCGGCTTAACGCTGCCGCCCAGCCGGAAGAATGGGTGGCAGGCAAAGGGACGAGCCGTATGGCACTGGCCATTGCAGGATATGACACGCCGGAGGCCCTGCCCCGCCGCTTCACCATACAGATGGGAGAAGACAAGAACGCCATCCTGCTCATCCGGGAACGGGCATGGCCGGAAACACCGTTCTCCGATGCACAGTTGACGGTGGACATCCCTGCAGGAACGCACATCAAGCCCCTGCCGCACAACTGACATCATAAAGCCCCGGTTTGCCGGAGGATGCAATGACCACAGAGAACACCCGACATGACGGGATACAACCTGAAGCCACGGTTCTGCGCAATCTGCGCATCGGCTTTCGGGTATGGCTGGGAGAAATGAAGCTGCTGCTCGTGGGAGCAGGCAGAGCCTTTGAGCTGCGCCAGCTGCAGAGACGGCTGGACGAAGAATGCACTGCGCTCGGCAGGCATACTGCCGAACACCTTGCCGCCTCCGGTGAGGAAGCCGTGCCGCCTTCTTTTGATATGATCCGCTCCGCCCGGCAGGTGCAGTTTCTGCAGGACGAAATTCTGCGTCTGCGCTCGGAACAGGAAGATGCTGCCAACAGGGCACGGGAACGTGCGCCCCACAACAACCGCGACTAGTCGGACCTTCTTTCCGGAAAGACGGCCCAACGTTCACACTGAGGTTATTCCATGTCCAAAAAAGTGATCATCGGCTCGGACCACGCTGGCTTTGCACTCAAGGAAGTGCTCGTGCGGCACCTTGAGTCGCTCGGATATACCGTTTCCGATGCCGGTCCCGAATCGGCGCAGAGCTGCGACTACCCGGTCTTTGCCCGCAAGGTGTGCGATCTGGTGCTGGCGGAAGAGGTTCCCGGCATCCTCATATGCGGCACGGGCATAGGCATGTCCATGGCTGCAAACAGGCAGGCGGGCATACGTGCCGCTCTGTGCACCAACGAATTTCATGCCCGGGCCACCCGCCAGCACAACAACGCCAATGTGCTCTGCCTTGGCGAGCGTGTGACCGGTCCCGGCGTTGCCATGGAGCTTGCCCGCATCTTCCTGGAAACCCCCTTTGAAGGGGGCCGCCATCAGCGACGTATAGATCTCTTTGAAGGAAACTGAGAACGCCAGATGCAACTTTACAATACCCTTACCCGCAAGAAAGAGGAATTTGTTCCCGCCGTACCCGGCAAAGTGAACATGTACGTGTGCGGCATAACCGCATACGACCTCTGCCATATAGGACACGCCCGGTCCGCAGTGGTTTTTGACGTTCTGGTCCGCTACCTGCGCAGCAAGGGGCTGGACGTGACCTTTGCCCGCAACTTCACGGACGTGGACGACAAGATTATTGTGCGCGCCAATCAGGAAGGCATTTCCAGCACGGAGGTGGCGGAAAAATACATCCGCACCTTCTATGAGGACATGGACAGGCTGAACGTGCTGCGGGCGGACATAGAACCCAAATGCACCGAGCACATAGGCGAGATGATAGCCCTGTGCGAAGACCTGATTGCCAAGGGCAAAGCCTATGCCACCGCTTCCGGGGACGTGTACTTTCGTGTGCGCGCCTTCCCGGAATACGGCAAGCTCTCCGGGCGGGATGTTGATGAAATGCGTTCCGGCGCGCGGGTTGCTCCCGGCGAGGAAAAGGAAGACCCGCTGGATTTTGCGCTGTGGAAAAGCGCCAAGCCGGGTGAGCCGCATTGGCAAAGTCCTTGGGGGGCGGGACGTCCCGGATGGCATATTGAATGCTCTGCCATGAGCGAAAAGCATATGCCGCTGCCGCTTGATATTCACGGCGGCGGTCTGGACCTTATTTTTCCGCACCATGAAAATGAAATCGCCCAGACGGAAGCGGCAACGGACAAGCACATGGCCCGCTACTGGGTGCACAACGGGTTTGTGCAGGTGGATTCGGAAAAGATGTCCAAGTCGCTTGGCAACTTCAAAACCATACGCGACATTCTGGAACGATATTTACCTGAAACGCTTCGTTTTTTCCTCCTCACCAAGCACTACCGCAGCCCCATCGACTTCAGCTTTGACGTGATGGAAGAGGCGGAAAAGAATCTCAAGCGCATCTACGAAACAAAGGCCCTGCTGCACGAGGAACTGACCCGTGAGAAATGGACCGATGCGGAACTGCCCGCCGAGATGACGGATGAGTTTGACCAGCATGTGGCCGCGTGGCATGCCGCCATGGAAGATGATATGAATACCGCCGGTGCGCTGGGCCATGTATTCGGGCTGGTACGGCTGCTGAACCGCGTTATCGAAGACAAGAACCTGCGCAAGAGTCAGGGAGCGCGTGCTCTCTTCCAAAAGGCTCTGGAAGAGTTTGCATCGTGGAATGCTGTTCTCGGCCTGTTCGGGACGGACGCACGCGCCTTCCTTGATACGCTTAAGCTGTGCAGGGCTGCCCGCAAGGGTATTGTTCCTTCCCATGTGGAAGACCTGATGCAACAGCGGCAGGAAGCCCGGAAGGCAAAGGACTTTGCCCTTTCTGACGCCCTGCGAGACAAACTGGCCGCTCTGGGTGTGGACGTGCGGGATACCCCCGCCGGTCCCGCGTGGGATGTGCTGTAGGAAGCCGAATGAACAAGCCGCCCGCCGGAAACGTGTCCGCCGCACGCAGTACCGCCTTACGGCTGTGCGCGTACCGCTGCGGGCGGCTTTTGCTCTGCCTCACCTTGATGTGTGCAACGCTGCTTATGCCCGTACGGTCCGGCAATGCGGATATCCGCGACCTGTTCGGCGATTTTACGCTCAAGGATGAGATGGAACTGGGCCGCAAGTTCAGCGTGCTGATCAAATCGCGCATGCCCATCATAGAAGACCCCGAAGTGGTCAACTACATCGCGGAGATTATTGACCGGCTCAAGGCCTCCATGAGGCCGCATCCCTACACCTTCGAGGCCAGCGTGCTGCTGGACAATTCCATGAACGCCTTTGCCGTTCCCGGCGGCTACCTGTTTATAAATACCGGCATGCTGCTCCATCTGGAAAACGAATCGGACCTTGCCGGTATTCTTGCGCACGAACTGGCGCACATTACCCAGCAGCATATAGCCAGCCGCCTTGCCAAGGCGAAGAAAACACAACTGCTTGGCCTTGCGGGTGCCCTGGCGGGGATTCTGCTCGGGGGCGACAGCAACATGCAGGGCGGGCTTGCCGTGGGATCCATTGCGGCGGCTCAGTCGGCCATGCTCAACTACAGCAGGCAGGATGAACGCGATGCGGACCAGATGGGACTGATCTATCTGGTGGGCGGCGGGTATCCTCCACAGGGTATGCTCGGCGGATTTGAAGCCATCCGCAAGAGGCGCTGGCAGATGGGGTCCACCATGCCCGCCTACCTCAGCACCCACCCGGACATTGACGAACGGCTGCAGTATCTTTCTGACCGCATACGTGCCCTGCCGGATGCCATTCGCGCCCGCACGGAAGACAACAGCCGCTTCAGGCGCATACAGACGCTCATACGCGCCCGGTACACAGACCCCAAGGTGGCTCTGCTGCATTTTGACAATACCGATTCCCAGCAGGACTGCATAAGCCTGATGGGCCGGGGCATTACGCTCTCGCGGCTGAACAGGGTGACGGAGGCAGCGGATTCCTTTGAAAGGGCGCTGACCTGCGGCCCGCGCGACCACCTTATCTCCCGCGAGGCGGGCACCTTTCACTATCTCAAGGGCGACCTGAACCGGGCGGGCGGCCTGCTGCAAAAGGCCATTCTGCTCAATCCGCGCGACTTTATGGCGTTTTTCTATTACGCACGGCTTTTGGGCGACAAGGGCGACATAAACGGCGCTGCAAACTACTTTGAAGAAATGCTTGTTCACCTGCCCGAAGACCCTGAGATTCACTATTACTACGGGCGGCTTCTCGGACAGAACAGGCGGCTGTTCAAGGCGCATCTGCATCTTGCATACAGCGCCCTGTACAAAAACGACAAAAAGAAAACCCAATACCATTTAGGCCTTGCGCGCAGCAACGCAGCCACGCCGGAAGACAAGGAGGCGCTGGAGCGGTTTGACCTGCGCCACGCCGAGCGGGCTGAGTTCTGGAGCAAGGATTAACGGAGCATACATGCAACTCAGGGGAACCACCATTCTTGCCGTTAAGGACGCCAACGGAGTGGCCATGGCGGGCGACGGGCAGGTAACGCTTGGTCAGAGCATTGTCATGAAGCATACCGCCCGCAAGGTGCGGCGCATCTACCGGGACCGCATCATCGCGGGCTTTGCCGGGGCAACAGCCGATGCCTTTACCCTGTTCGAGCGGTTTGAGGCCAAACTGGAAGAATTTGCGGGCAACCTTCTGCGCGCCAGCGTGGAGATGGCCAAGGACTGGCGCAAGGACAAATACCTGCGCAGGCTTGAAGCCATGCTCATTGTGGCGGATGCGGAACACATTCTGATTGTCAGCGGTACGGGTGATGTTATCGAACCGGATGACGGTCTTGCCGCCATAGGCAGCGGCGGAGCGTATGCTCTTTCTGCAGCGCGTGCCCTTTCCCGCAACACGGAGCTTTCGGCTGAGGAAATCTGCCGCGAATCCATGGAGATAGCCGGGGAGATTTGCGTTTTTACCAACGCCAATCTTACCGTGGAAACCATTGGCCGATAGGCGCGCAGGCATGTCCGCACCATTACAGCAGCCCCCCGTCATCCTTACGGCCGGATGCAAGATCAATCTCTCCCTGCACATTATGGGGGTACGCCCGGACGGCTACCACGAACTGGATACGCTGTTCCACCCCCTGCCCTTTCCCTGCGACAGGCTGGAAATTGCACCGGCACCGGCAGGAGCGGGCCTTGTACTTGAATGCGACCGGGCCGATCTGTGCACGGAGAACAACATTCTGCACAAGACGTGGCGGCTGTTTGCCGAGATGACCGGGCATGCCCCGGACCTGCATGTGCGTTTGTTCAAAGGCATTCCGGACGGGGCCGGTCTGGGGGGAGGCAGTTCTGATGCGGCGGTGTTTCTCAACTATTTGAACCGGCATGATGTAAGCGGCAAGCAAGAGGCTTCCCCCTGCGGCCCTGCCGTCCTTTCTGAGCAGCAGATGCAGGTGCTGGCTGCACGTATTGGGGCGGATGTGCCTTTTTTTCTGCACAATGTTCCGGCGCGGGCAACCGGCATTGGCGAAAAGCTGACCCCGCACCCTGTGGACCTGAAAGGGCTCACCCTGCTGCTGGTCTGCCCGCCTGAACGTGTCTCCACACCATGGGCATATGGTGCATGGGATGCGCAGAATCCCGAAAAAATCCTTCCCGCAGGCGATGCGGAGCGGTTGACATCTTCCGCCCATATGTTTACAAGGCCCTTCTCTCGTGCCTTGTGGCTTTTTAACAGCTTTGAGTCGGTGGTATTTGCAGCCTTTCCGAAGCTGCGGGCGTATAAGGAATCACTCATCAGGCATGGTGCCGCCGTTGCGGTGATGAGTGGAAGCGGCGCAAGCCTCTTCGGCCTATACAGAGAGATGGAAAAGGCAATGCAGGCCGCAGCACTTCTGGAAACAGAAGGCGTGCGGACCTACATCCACCACCTGTAGATGTTGGGGTGTCGCCAAGTTGGTAAGGCAACGGGTTTTGGTCCCGTCATTCGAGGGTTCGAGTCCTTCCGCCCCAGCCATTTACTCCATTTACAGGTGAGTTACTTACCTCAAGCCCGGACCTGAAAATCATGCACGGCGACTTGAAGATACTCACTGGCTCATCCAATCCGGAACTGGCAAAGGCCATTTGCAACCATCTGGGCTGCCAGCTCACTCCTGCTGTCTGCGAAACATTCAGCGACGGCGAAATCCGCATTGAAATCGGGGCCAATGTCCGAGGCGATGACGTTTTCGTTGTTCAGTCCACCTGCGCACCCGTAAACTACAACCTCATGCAGCTCTGCCTTATGCTCGACGCCCTGAAGCGCGCCAGCGTAGGCCGAGTGACTGCCGTTGTGCCCTACTACGGCTATGCGCGGCAGGACCGCAAGGTTGTGCCCAGAGCGCCCATAAGCGCCAAGGTTGTGGCGGACTTCCTCACCACTGCCGGTATGCACCGGCTGGTCACGGTTGACCTGCACGCAGGACAGATTCAGGGATTTTTTAACACCCCGGTGGACAACCTGTATGCCGCGCCCGTGATCCTTGACTACCTGCGCGACATTCAGGGAGACATCGTGATGGTTTCTCCCGACGCAGGCGGCGTTGAGCGTGCCCGTGCCTTTGCCAAACGGCTGAATGCCGGGCTTGCCATCATCGACAAGCGCCGCGACCAGCCCAATCAGGCTCAGGCCATGCATGTCATAGGTGACGTGAAGGGCAAGGTGGCCGTTGTGGTGGACGACATGATCGACACCGCAGGAACCATGGTGGCAGCCGCGAGGGTGCTCATGGAAAACGGCGCCAAGGAAGTTATGGCCTGCGCCACCCATCCCGTTCTTTCCGGCCCCGCCATAGAGCGCCTGAATAATTCTGCATTTTCCAAGGTGCTGGTAACAGACACCGTGCCTCTGGGCGACAAGCTTGAGCACTGTGACAAGATTACCGTACTTTCCATAGCCAGCCTGCTGGCCCGCTCCATTCATAACATACATACGGAATCGTCCGTAAGCGTGCTATTCGTTTAGCACGTGCATCCGTAGCGAGTGAAACACCTCGCGGTGGAACCCCAAAGGAGTAACTCATGTCTGAAAGAATCACCTACCCCGTCAAGAAACGCGAAGGTCTGGGCAAGGGCGCAAACCGCCGTCTGCGCGAGAAGGGCCTTATCCCCGGCATCTTCTACAGCCCCACCGGTGAAAACATTCCCGTGGAAACGGAAGTGCTCCCCTTCGCGAAGCTGTATAAGAGCGTGGGCAAGACCACTGTCTTTAATCTGGATATCGAAGGCGAAAGCAAGCCCTGCATGCTGTGGAAGGTGGAAATGCACCCCTTCAAGAACCGTGTGCAGCACATCGACTTCTACGGCGTGGACCTTGACAAGGAAGTTTCCGTGAAGGTCGAGATCAAGCAGGTCGGCTCCTCCAAGGGCGTTAAGGCCGGCGGACGTCTGGAAGATTACCGTGACACGGTAACCATTGCCGGCAAGCCCGAACTGCTGCCCCCCTTCATCTCTGTGGATATCACGGAGATGCAGATCGAAGACGCCGTCTTTGCTTCCGCCCTTCAGCTGCCTGAAGGCGTGCGCGTGGTGTATGACAACGACTTTGTCATCCTGCGCATTGTGCCCGGCCGCTCCTCTGCTGCCGAAGAGGCTCCTGAAGAAACCGGCAAGAAGAAGAAAAAGTAAGCTTTACTTATCCTTGCGGCCCCTTGCCGGAAGGCTTGGGGCCGTTTTTCTATTTGTAACGGATGCCCTGAACGCGCTTGGCCGGCGGTTTGCGGGACCTTTCTCCATCCGGCGGGGAGGAGCACGAATGCAGGTAGCGGGACTTATCGTAGGGCTGGGAAACCCCGGCAAGGAATACGACAACACGCGCCACAACATGGGCTTTATGGCTGTGGATGCGCTGATGGACGATGCGCGCCGTTTTCAGCCTGACGCCTGCACGCCGCTTTCTTCCGGCAAAAAGAAATACCTGCTCTGGAAGTGCCTTCCCGGCGGACTGCGCACCCCGTGGCTCATAGCCAAACCTCAGACATACATGAACCTTTCCGGCGAGGCCGTGGGACATATCTGCGGGTTCTACAATCTGGACCCGGAACAGGTACTGGTGGTACATGATGAACTGGACCTGCCCCTCGGCCGGATGAAATTCAAAACAGGCGGCGGACTGGCAGGGCACAACGGGCTGAAGTCCATTGCGCAGCATCTGGGTACCCGGGACTTTCACCGGCTGCGCCTCGGCATCGGCAAACCGGAACACCCGAACACCGCAAGCTACGTGCTCAGCCGGTTTTCTCCGCAGGAGTGGACCACCGTTCAGCGTGTGATGGACGGCGCTGTGCGGGGCATGCTCAGCTTTACCGAGCAGGGGGCTGCACAGGCCATTCACGTGGTAAACGCCTTTGACGCCGGGGCATGATTCCGGCTTTGCCAAATTGGCATGGACTCTTATGGCGGTTTGGGCTATTCTTTTTTTTCGCGCCAAAAACCGTGCGGAGTATCCAAGGAGTTTGACAGTTGTTCGTGCCGAACCAATTAGTGGTGTATCCGGCCCAGGGTGTGGGCAGGGTGGAAAGGGTTGAGAGCCAGACCATAGGTGGGTCTGCCGCAGCCGAGTTCTACATTGTACGCATCCTGAGCAACAACGTTACCCTCATGGTGCCCGTGAAAAACGCCACCAATGTGGGTCTGCGGGCCGTGTGCTCCGCAGACAAGGGCAACTCCATCCTGCAAAGCCTTGCGGACCGCTCCGATTTTACCGGCTATACCGGGCAGAACTGGAACCGCCGCTACCGCGAATATTCCGAAAAGCTGAAAAGCGGCGAACTTGCCGATGTGGCCTACGTGCTCAAGGAACTGCTCCTCATAGGCAAGGACAAGGAGCTTTCCTTTGGTGAAAGAAGGCTTCTGGAGCAGGCCATGGGACTCATAACGCTGGAACTGGCCCACGCCCTTGACAGGGAACAGGCGGCCGTGCAGTCGGAGATTGAGGCCATGTTTGCCGATGTGCTTGAGGCGCAGGAAAAAAATTAGCGGTTTCCGGTTGCTTTCCCTGTTGCAATAGGCTAGGTTTTTTCCCGGACAAGCTTGGGGTTTCCCGCATGCTCCGCCATGACAGTTCCCCCGCTGCAAGCATCCGGTGTCCTTCCTGCCGAGCATCGGCAGATGCACAGACAGAATTTCCTAGTATCATCCATTCATTTCAGGCTGGCAGAATTCCGTTCTGCTTTGCATGCGCACATACATCCGAAACATCACCCTCCAACGCATCTGAGTCCTTATGGCTACAAAGAAAGACGTTGATGAAAACAGGCAGGAGTCCGCACAGCGCCCGCGCGGACAGTCCAAGCCTGCTCAGAGAAAACGCAAACAATCCTCCTCTTCCAACAAGGGCGACTCCAAGTCCAAACCTTCCCAGCACCAGAACCGTAAGGCGGACATGTATGATGACGCCGATCTGGATATGGTGGTTACCGCTGATGTGAACGGCGAAGGCGGACTCAATCTTTCGGAGCTTAAGCTCAAGTCCGCTGCCGAACTCATGGAGCTGGCGGACCAGTACCAGGTGGAGAACCCCAGCAACCTTCGCAAGCAGGAACTGATTTTCGCCTTGCTCCAGCGCTGTGCGGCGCAGAACGGAGCCATATCGGGCGACGGCGTGCTGGAAATACTCCCGGACGGATTCGGTTTTCTGCGCTCCCCCATGTACAGCTATATGCCCGGACCGGACGACATATACGTCTCCCCTTCCCAGATTCGCCGATTCGGACTGCGCAAGGGCGATGTGGTTTCCGGGCACATACGCCCCCCCAAGGAAGGGGAACGCTACTTCGCCCTGCTGCGCGTGACTGAGATAGGCTTTGAGCCGCCGGAACGCTCTAAAAATCTGGTTCTTTTCGACAACCTTACCCCCATATACCCTCTGCGGCAGCTCAAGATGGAAACGGGGCAGGACAACAACTCCGGGCGCGTCATTGATCTTATGGCCCCCATCGGCTGCGGTCAGCGCGGCCTTATCGTGGCCCCGCCGCGCACCGGCAAAACCATGATCCTGCAATCCCTTGCCAATTCCATTAATGCCAACAACCCGGACGTTTATCTTATCATCCTCCTCATTGACGAACGTCCTGAGGAAGTGACGGACATGGAACGCACGGTCAAGAACGCGGAAGTGGTAAGCTCCACCTTTGACGAACCGCCCCAGCGCCATGTTCAGGTTGCTGAAATGGTACAGGAAAAGGCCAAAAGGCTTGTGGAACGCGGCCGGGATGTTGTGATACTTCTGGACTCCATCACCCGACTGGGCCGCGCCTACAACGCCGTTACCCCCTCTTCCGGCCGTGTTCTTTCCGGCGGCCTAGATGCCAATGCCCTGCAACGACCCAAGCGTTTCTTCGGGGCTGCGCGCAATCTTGAGGAAGGCGGCAGCCTGACCATTATTGCCACCGCGCTGATAGACACAGGCTCACGCATGGATGAGGTCATTTTTGAAGAATTCAAGGGCACCGGCAACCTGGATATTTATCTGGACCGCCATCTTGCCGACAAGCGCGTCTTCCCTGCCATAGATATAAACCGCACAGGCACCCGCAAGGAAGACCTGCTTCTGGACGAGGAAACGCTCAACCGCGTATGGATTCTTCGCAAAATCCTCTCGCCCATGTCCTCCATTGACAGCATGGAATTCCTGCTCGGAAA
>CAYRLL010000006.1:13258-39924 GCA_964425115.1 uncultured Desulfovibrio sp.
CATGCACAAAGAACTGTGCATTCAAACACTTCTCGGACAGTGGTGCGATAACTTTTTTCTATCGATTTTGAGTGAAAACATTTGCAATCCATTGACACAACACGAAAAAGGATTGTAGCTATCAATAGGTATTTCGCAAAGCTATAGGGTGTTTATAGCTAAGGGGTTTTTTCAAAACGCCAAAAAGTTAAGGAGGCAGGGATGAGTCTCAGCAGGCGTGACTTTGTTAAACTGTGCACAGGCACGGTGGCTGGAATGGGAATTTCCCAGATGTTCCACCCCAGTGTCTGTGAAGCCATTTCCGGCTCGCTCAATGGCAGCCGCCCCCCCGTGCTGTGGGTTCAGGGCTCTGGCTGCACCGGATGTTCGGTATCTTTGCTGAACTCCGTAAACCCGCACATCAAGGATCTGCTTCTTGATGTGATCAGTCTGGAGTATCACCCCACCGTCATGGCTTGGGAAGGCGAACCCGCCATGGAGCATATGTACAAGATTGCCGAAGAATACAAGGGTGGCTTCTTCCTCGCGGTTGAAGGCTCCATTCCTGTTGCTGAGGACGGCAAGTACTGCATCATCGGCGAAGTGCACCACAAGGAAATCTCCATGGTGCAGGCCATGAAGGATCTGGCACCCAAGGCCGCTGCTGTTCTCGCCCTTGGCACCTGCGCCGCCTACGGCGGTATTCCTGCTGCGGAAGGCAGCGAAACCGGCTCCATGTCGGTTCGTGACTTCTTTGCTCAGGAAGGCATAGCCACTCCCGTTGTGAACATTCCCGGCTGCCCGCCCCACCCCGACTGGATTGTGGGAACCGTGGTTGTTGCCCTGGAAGCCATCAAAACCCACGGCCTTGCTGCCGGTCTGGGCGAAGTGGTGAAGCTTCTCGACAGTGAAGGTCGTCCCACGCCCTTCTTCGGTGAGAACATTCATGACAACTGTCCGTACCTGCCTGCCTTCGATGATGACAAGATGTGCAAGACACTGAGCGACAAGGACGGCTGCCGCATGGAAGTGGGCTGCAAGGGCCCCAGCACCATGGCAGACTGCTTCAAGCGTAAGTGGAACAATGGCATTAACTGGTGCATCGACAACGCTGTGTGCATCGGCTGCGTGGAACCGGACTTCCCCGACGGCAAGTCCCCGTTCTACGAAATGTAGTCGCACCCTTGTCATTCATTGTTTGAAGGAGGAATCATATGTCTTCTTGTAAGCGCGTTGCTGGCGCAACCGGCAAGACCACGCTGCACATCGATCCGGTTACCCGTATCGAAGGCCACCTCAAAGCCGAGGTGGTGGTAGAGGGCGGCAAGGTTGTCGATGCCAAGCTTTCCGGCGGCATGTTCCGCGGATTTGAAACGATTCTGCGCGGACGCGATCCGCGCGACTCTTCCCAGATCGTTCAGCGCATCTGCGGCGTGTGCCCCACCGCACACGCCACCGCTTCCGTCATGGCGCAGGATGCCGCCATGGGCACCAAGGTGACCACCAACGGACGCATTACCCGTAACCTTATCTTCGGCGCCAACTACCTGCAGTCTCACATCCTGCACTTCTACCATCTGGCTGCGCAGGACTTTGTGCAGGGCCCGGACAGCGCACCCTTTGTGCCGCGTTACAAAAACTCCGACCTGCTGACTGACCGCAACAAAGGCCTTGCCGCGGTTAACGCAGCTGCAGTTGACCAGTATGTGGAAGCCCTTACCGTGCGTCAGGTCTGCCATGAAATGGTTGCCATGTTCGGCGGCAAGATGCCCCACGTTCAGGGCCTTGTTGCCGGTGGCGCATCCGAAATTCCCACCAAGGAACGCCTCATCGAATATGCTGCGCGTTTTGATCTGGTGAAGAAGTTCGTCATCGAAAAATACCTGCCTGTCGTGTATCTGGTGGGTTCCCAGTACAAGGACCTGTTTGCCGTGGGTCAGGGCCACCGCGCCTGCATTGCGCTTGGCGTGTTCCCCCTGAACGATGCCATGACCGAATTCGCCTTCAAGCCCGGCGTGTACTACAACGGACAGGACCATGCTCTTGATCCGGCCAAGATTCACGAAGACGTGAAGTACTCCTGGTTTGACGACAGCACCACCGGTCTGCATTACTCCAAGGGACAGACCAAGCCCACCCCCCACAAGGAAGGCGCATACTCCTTCGTCAAGGCTCCCCGTTATGACGGCGTTGCCTGCGAAGTGGGCCCCCTTGCCCGTATGTGGGTTGAGAATCCGCCGCTGTCTCCCATCGGACAGAAGGCACTCAAGGAACACTTTGGTCTGGACGCAAAGCGCTTCCGCGACCTTGGTGAAGACGTTGCCTTCTCCCTTATGGGCCGCCATGTGGCCCGTGCGGAAGAAACCTGGTACATGCTCGACTTCATCGAATCCTGGCTGAAGGAAGTTAAGCCCGGCGAAGAAACCTACGTTAAGCCCGAAATTCCGGACACCGGCGTGGGTACCGGCTTTACCGAAGCTCCCCGCGGCTCCCTGCTGCACTTCCTGAGCATCAAGGACAAGAAGATTGACAACTACCAGATCGTTTCCGCCACCCTGTGGAACTGCAACCCCCGCGACGACAAGGGGCAGCGTGGTCCTGTGGAAGAAGCGCTCATCGGCATTCCCGTACCGGACATTGAAAATCCGGTGAACGTGGCGCGGCTTATCCGCGCCTTTGACCCGTGACTGGGCTGTGCCGTGCACGTGATGCACGCAGAGACCGGCAAGGTTTCCGTTGTTGAGTGCAAGTAACTTGACATAGATACCGCCATACTGAAGAGGGCCGGACAAACCGGCCCTCTTTTTTAGTGGAACCGCCTGCAGCAATGCGGTGCGTTACCTTCTGCCAAACCGGGGCAGGCAAGCCTGCCCCGGCGAGCGGAATAACCGCTTGCGGAATGGTACACACTGTCGGTATTCTTCCTGCGGAATGCCGTTGGCAGGCGCATAAGGACATGCACTGTGCAAAGCACAACATACGCTTGCCCTTACCCGCTGCCCTGCTGTTTCATACAACCCCTCAAACGTTACCGGATTCAACGCATGTCCACACCGAAGAAACTGCTTGTTCTGGGCATTGGCAACAGCCTGCTCACAGACGATGGCATAGGCGTTTTTGCCGCAGAAGCGTTGCAGAAAGAAACCTGGCCGCCGGAAGTGACCATTATGGAGGCAGGCACCTTCACCCACGATATCTTCTATCTGTTTGAAGGATACGACAGACTGCTGGTGCTGGATGTCATTCACGGAGGGCATGAGCCCGGCACGCTGTACACGCTCACCGAAGAAGACCTTGTTTCCAACGAAAGCCAGCGCATATCCATACATGATATTGACATGCTGGACTCGCTGAAAATGTGCGAACTGAAGAACGGCTCACGGCCCCGCATGGAAATTCTGGGCATGGAACCGCAGGATATAACCACATGGAACATTGGACTTTCCCAGCCGTGCCAAGAACGCTTTAATACGTTTCTTGATCTGGCGAGAAAGGAAATTACCCGTATCGTCAATGAGATGCGGGACAACGCCTGACATATGCGTTCATGCGCCCCGGCAAGGAAATCATCTGGAAAAAATTAAGAGTTTTTCTTGATGGCATATGCCTGACTTTCCCAATGCTTCCTCTCATATTGTCCTTGACGGGTTTATCCACATGAAATTTTCTTGCCAGCGCTCCGGCTTTGCCGGGGCGCTTCTCATTTTCCCCCTGCCCTCTCCATCCAATTTTTCCCTGTCTGACGTGGTGCAGGCACAATAGCTGTAGTTTGGTCAGACAATCAACTCTAGCCCCCTTCACAACTCCCCCGCATCCCCATCTGCGTAGCTGATTTGGAGCGATAACGTTGAATTTCGCCCTCAATCCGCCCGTCACGGCGTAGTCGGCAACGATTTTCTTACAGGCGCATCTACCTGTACATCACACTACCTTTGTATACCATTGCAGGACACAACTGAGGGCAGCGCCTGTTCATGCATTCAACTGCACCCGCATATGCATGAGAATGGAATTCAGTTTATCGAAAACACAAATATGTTCTTTGTCACTGCATTATAATAAGCAATCCTACAAAACATTTTTCTCCACACCACTTTATCTTTTGTACTTTTTTATTGTATGGTTCCCGTGACTCCTGCATGAGGGTGCTGCTTTTTGCGGGAGTCGTGCTAAACCTATCCTGGCAGAAGGTAACGCACAGCACCGGCAGGTCGTCTTGCCGGTGTTCTCCCCGGAGATAGGGATACTCCGGGGCAGTAGACCCTGTTTCATTCAAGGAGGTTCCTATGAAGTTCTCTGTGGGTCTCGGCAAAGACGGCGTTGAGGAACGGCTGGAAAAAAACGGCGTGACCCGTCGTGACTTCCTGAAGTTCTGCTCCGCCCTTGCTGTTGCCATGGGAATGGGACCGGCATTCGGAGCGCAGATTGCAAGAGCAATGACCGCTCCCGGCCGTCCTTCCGTGGTGTATCTGCATAATGCCGAGTGTACCGGGTGTTCCGAATCTGTGTTGCGGGCGTTCCAGCCTTTCATTGATGAGCTTATCCTCGACACCATTTCGCTGGACTACCACGAAACCATCATGGCTGCCGCAGGCGATGCCGCAGAAGAAGCACTGCACCATGCCGTCAACAGCCCGCATGGTTTTATCGCCATTACCGAAGGCGCCATTCCCACCAAGGATAACGGCATCTACGGCAAGGTTGCCGGGCACACCATGCTGCAGATTAACAGCGAGATTCTGCCCAAGGCGCAGGCTGTGATCAATTACGGCACCTGTGCCACCTTCGGCGGCGTGCAGGCTGCTGCCCCCAACCCCACCGATGCCAAGGGCATCAACGAAGCCTTGGCGCATCTGGGCGTGAATGGCATTAACATTGCCGGCTGTCCGCCCAATCCCTACAATCTGGTGGGCACCATCGTGTACTACCTGACCAAGAAGGCTCTGCCCGAACTGGACAGCCTGAACCGGCCCACCATGTTCTTCGGCCTGACCGTGCATGAACAGTGCGAGCGTCTTCCTCACTTTGAGGCAGGCGAATTTGCCCAGTCCTTCGATTCGGAAGAAGCCCGCAAAGGCTGGTGCCTGTATGAACTGGGCTGCAAAGGCCCCAGCACCTACAACAACTGCCCCAAGATCAAGTTCAACCAGACCAGCTGGCCCGTAGAAGCCGGTCATCCCTGCATAGGGTGCTCTGAACCCAACTTCTGGGATGACATGAGCCCCTTCTATGAAATGTAGGCCGCAAGGAAAACTGATCTTGAACGAACATCCTAAGGAGGATGACTATGAGTGGTTGTAGAGCGCAGAAGGCTCCTGCCGGTATCCCGGTTACTCCGCAGAGCAATTATTCGGGCAAGGTGGTCGTTGACCCCATTACCCGCATTGAGGGGCATCTTCGTATTGAAGTGGAAGTGGACAACGGCAGGATCTCCAACGTGTGGAGCTCTTCCCAGCTGTTCCGCGGTCTGGAAATAATTCTTAAAGGCCGCGACCCGCGTGATGCGCAGCACTTTACCCAGCGTTCGTGCGGCGTGTGCACCTATGTGCATGCCCTTGCGTCCACACGCTGTGTGGATAACGCCATAGGCGTGCGTATTCCCAAGAACGCGACCCTTATCCGCAATATTGTGCTTGGCGCACAGTATATGCACGACCATCTTGTGCATTTCTATCATCTGCATGCCCTGGACTGGGTGGACGTGACCAACGCCCTGAAGGCTGACCCGGTGAAGGCGGCTAAAATTGCCAACACCATCTCCGGACGCCCCACCAAGGCGGAAGACCTGAAGGCAGTGCAGACCAAACTGAAAGCGTTTGTTGACAGCGGCCAGCTTGGCCCCTTCACTAACGCCTACTTCCTTGGCGGGCACCCCTCCTACTATCTGGAACCGGAAGTGGACCTCATTGCCACCGCGCACTACCTGGAAGCCCTGCGCCTTCAGGTTAAGGCCGCACGCATGATGGCCGCCTTCGGCGGAAAGAACCCGCACACCCAGTTCACGGTGGCCGGTGGCGTTACCTGCTACGATGCCCTTACCCCCAAGCGTATCAAGGAATTCCGCGAGCTGTGGAAGGAAACCAGCGACTTCATCAATCAGGTCTACATTCCGGACCTGCTGGCGGTTGCCGCCAACTACAAGGACTGGACCCAGTACGGCGGCACCACCAACTTCATCACCTTCGGGGAACTCCCGACCGATGAATACGACCTCAACAGCCGCTTCCTGCCGCCCGGTGTCATCTTCAACCGCGACCTTGGCAACATGCAGGCATTTGATCAGAACAAGATCGAAGAGCACGTCAAGTACAGCTGGTATGAGGGCGACAAGGCCCATCATCCCTACGAAGGCGTTACCGAACCGCGCTACACCGATATGCACGGCGAAGACCGCTACTCTTGGATGAAGGCACCCCGCTACATGAACGAGGCCATGGAAACCGGGCCGCTGGCACAGGTGCTGGCTGCCTATGCCAAGGGGCATCCCAAGATCAAGGCGCTGGTGGACATGGTTCTCGGCAAGCTTGGTGTGGGGGCAGAAGCCCTGTTCTCCACCCTTGGCCGCACGGCGGCACGGGGTATTGAGACCGTGGTTATTGCGGAAGAAACCGGTCGCATGCTGGACGAACTGGAAGCCAACGTGGCCGCCGGCGACAACAAGATCTACGAAGAGATTGAAATGCCCCGCGATGCGGAAGGCGTGGGCTTTGTCACCGCGCCGCGCGGCGCACTCTCCCACTGGATCAAGATACGCGATCACAAGATCGAGAACTTCCAGCTCGTGGTACCCTCTACGTGGAGCCTTGGACCGCGCTGCGGCAACAACAAGCTCGCCCCCGTGGAAGAAGCCCTGATGAACACCCCTGTGGCAGATCCCAAGCGCCCGGTGGAAATTCTGCGTACGGTGCACTCTTTTGACCCCTGCATCGCCTGCGGCGTGCACGTCATAGACAGCCGGACCAACGAAGTTCACAAGTTCAAGATCCTGTAATCGAAAGAAAATCCTCAAAACACGGGAACCCGGCCTTGCGCCGGGTTCCCTTTTTCAGATAAGGTGCTCGAATGAATGATGCTAAACGAATTCTGGTGCTTGGCGTGGGCAACATCCTGTACACAGACGAAGGGCTGGGTGTGCGCGCTGTGGAGATGCTGCAACGGGAGTACGCCTTTTCCGACAACGTAACCCTTATGGATGGCGGTACGTTGGGCATGAAACTCATGGATTCCATGATGGACAGCCAGTATCTGATCGTAGTAGATGCAGTGCTCGGGGGCAGCGCTCCTGCAACGGTTTACCGGCTGACAGGGGAAGACCTGCGCAAGAGTCTGGGATTCAACGATTCCATGCACCAGACGGACCTTGTTGACACGCTCATTTACTGTGAACTTGCGGGCAACAGACCGGAAACGGTGGTGATAGGCATGGAGCCTGTTGACTACCAGAGCATGGGGCTGGACGTTTCGCCCGCCGTGGCTGAACGGCTGCCCCACATGTGCCGATGTGTTCTTGATGAAATCACCGCCGCAGGCGGAAGTTACACGCCCACAGCTTCCTGACGCTGACCGGCGTGTTAAGGATAAACAGACCCGGAGGTTGCCATGTGTCTTGCCATACCCGCTGAAGTTGTTGAACTGCACCCCAACGACATGGCCCGCTGCCGTGTGGGTAAAAGCGACACCTTTGTGGACGTTTCCACCATGCTGCTGGAAACGAGCGCCGAACTTGGCGACTACCTTATCGTGCACGCGGGTTTTGCCCTGCGCAAGCTCGATTTTCAGGAAGCGCAGGAAACCCTGCGCCTTCTCAGGCAAATGGCAAATATCAACGAGGATTCCCCCGGCGCTTTCTAACCCATACGATTGTTTGCATCAGGTGCTGTTGTGAACCGTTTGAAAACCATCCTCGCCCTCGGAGATTCTCTCACAGAGGGCTACGGCCTCCCGTCTGAGGCTTCCTTTCCCGCCGTGCTGCAGAGACTGCTGCGCCAGCGCGGACACAATGTTTCCATCATCAATCAGGGCCTTTCCGGTGACACGGCATGGGGCGGCTTTAAACGGCTGGAGCGGTATCTCGCCACCCGGCCCAGACCGGACGCCGTTATCGTGGAACTGGGGGCCAATGATGCCATTCAGCTGACCGACCCATGGGATGTGGAAGCCACTCTGGACAGCCTGCTGCAACGGCTTGCGGAAGAAGAAATTCCGGCCCTTCTCGCCGGGATGAAGCCGCTCGTGCCTGCAGACGAAGAGTATTCCCGGGCGTTTGTGGGGCTTTTTCCCAAACTTGTGGAGCGGTTTGACCCGGTATTCTACCCCTTCTTTCTTGAAGGCGTGTTCGGCAACCCCGCGCTGCACCTTGAGGACGGCATCCACCCCAATGCTGAAGGCATGACAAGGATAGCCCGGAACATCCTCCCCTCTGTGGAGACCCTGCTGGCGCGCATCCGGTAACACGCCGCCTGAGCCGATGCCGGGACCCTGCCGGGTTATCGGTCTTGTCACGCAGGTTCAATGCGTGACTGAGCCGTATCGCCCCGGCGATATGCTTTGCCGAGCTTCCGCAGTACGCGACACATAGTGAAGCTCGCCCATGAGCGTTGCTGCTCCTGCCCTGAAGGCGGAACCGGATGCGCGCGCACTGTTCGTTTGAAGACAGACAGCGGGCACAGCCGCCATCACGAGGACAACGGTGGCCGGGATTCGGCAAGGCATCAATGAAACGCGCGTATGATGGCACGCCTGCGCTGTAACCCCATGCCGGATGGCCCTGCACGGACCGGGACAGCCTGCCGCGCCTTGACTTTACGGATGCATTGCAGCATTCTTCCCCCCTTGCATCATCAACGACACAAAAAAGAACGAGATTTCAATGAGCGACTACAAAAAGACGCTGCATCTGCCCCAGACCACCTTTCCCATGAAAGCCAACCTTACACAGAACGAGCCGGAAATGCTCGCCTTCTGGGAAAAGACCGGGGCCTACGAGGCCATGATCGCCGCCAGCGGAGCCAAGGGTGAATATGTTCTGCATGACGGCCCGCCCTATGCCAACGGCAGCATCCATTTGGGACACGCTCTGAACAAGATCATCAAGGATATCATCGTCAAGTCCAAGAACATGCAGGGCTTCCGGTCGGAATACGTGCCCGGATGGGACTGTCACGGACTGCCCATAGAACTGAAGGTGGAAAAGCAGCTCGGCGAGAAAAAGAAGACCCTGCCGGAGCATGTGTTCCGCAAGCTCTGCCGCGAATATGCCGCCAAGTATGTGGAGATTCAGCGCAAGGAATTCAAGCGGCTTGGGGTTATGGGCGTATGGGACGAGCCCTACCTGACCATGCACCCCGCCTATGAGGCGGCAACCGCACGCGAGCTTGGCAATTTTATGAAAGGCGGCTATGTGGCCCGCAGCAAAAAGCCCATTTACTGGTGCTGCTCCTGCAAGACCGCCCTTGCCGAAGCGGAAGTGGAATACGCCGACCATGTTTCGCCTTCCATCCATGTGCGGTTTCCGTTGCATGACGAAAAACTGCGCACCGTCTTCCCCGCCGCGGACCCGGCAAAGTCGTATGCCGTGATCTGGACCACCACCCCGTGGACCATTCCCGACAACATGGGCATAGCCGTACACCCGGAACTGGAATACTCCCTGCTGGAGCATGGCGGCGAATATCATCTGGTGGCCTCCGGGCTGGTGGAAGCCTGCGTCAAAGCCTTTGGCTGGGACGGGTACACCGTTGCCGGAACCGCCATGGGCGCAGCCCTTGAAGGGCTTGTAGCAAGCCACCCCATTTACGGGCGCCCCTCCCCCATCTGTCTCGGCGAACACGTAACGCTGGAAGCGGGCACGGGCTGCGTGCACACCGCTCCCGGTCATGGGCGTGAAGACTTTGAGGTTGGCCAGAAGTATGGACTGGAAACCTATTCGCCCATGAACGATGAAGGGCGTTTCCTTGATTCCGTGGAATTCTTCGCAGGGCTCACCGTGTTTGAAGCCAACCCGGTGGTCATTGAAAAGCTGAAGGAGATGGGCAACCTGCTGGCGCAGGGCAAGGTAAGCCACTCGTACCCCCACTGCTGGCGATGCAAGGAGCCGGTCATTTTCCGCGCCACCACACAGTGGTTCATCACCATGGAAGCCAATGACCTGCGGGCGCGTTCGCTCAAGGCCATACGCAACGATGTGCGCTGGATTCCCGCATGGGGTGAGGAGCGCATTCACCAGATGATTGAACACCGCCCGGACTGGTGTATATCGCGCCAGCGCATGTGGGGTGTGCCCATCATCGCGCTGCTGTGCGAAGGCTGCGACGAGGCATGGTACGATACGGACTGGGTGATGGACATTGTTTCCCGGTTTGAAAAGCACCCGCTGGGCTGCGACTACTGGTTCTCCGCTCCGCTGGAGGAGATTGTTCCGCAGGGGCTTGCATGCCCCAAGTGCGGCGGAAACCACTGGAAACTGAGCAAGGACATTCTGGACGTGTGGTTTGACTCCGGCACCAGCTTTGCCGCCGTGGTGGAACAGCGCAAGGAGCTGCGGTTCCCTGCCGACATGTATCTGGAAGGGTCGGACCAGCATCGCGGCTGGTTCCACAGTTCGCTGCTCGCCTCCATGGGCACGCGCGGCTGCCCGCCCTACCGCGAAGTGCTTACCCACGGATACGCGGTGGACGGCAACGGCCACAAGATGTCCAAGTCGCTGGGCAACGGCATAGAGCCGCAGGAAGTTATTAACAAACACGGCGCGGAAATTCTGCGCATGTGGGTTTCTTCTGTGGATTACCGGGAGGATGTGCGCATCTCTGACGAGATACTCAACCGTCTTGTGGACGCCTATCGCCGCATACGCAACACCTGCCGCTACATACTGGGCAACATAACCGACCTTTCTCCCGAAGGGCTGGTACCGTTTGACCAAATGGAATCGCTGGACCGCTACGCTCTGGACGTGGTTTACCGCGCCCACCTGCGTATTCAGGCCGCCTATGACGAGTATGAATTCCACAAAGTCTATCACACCCTGCACAACCTGTGCACCACGGACCTTTCGGCGTTCTATCTGGATATTCTCAAGGACCGCCTCTATTCTTCGGCACGGGACAGCCACGCCCGCCGCAGTGCGCAGACCGCCATGCTCCACATCCTGCGTCTGCTCATCCGCGACATGGCACCGGTGCTCAGCTTCACCGCCGAAGAAGTGTTCCGCCACCTGCCGGACGGTCTGAAGATGAATGCGGCAACGGTGTTCGCCGTGGCTGACGATGACCTTTCCGCCTGCCAGATGCCGGCGGAGGAAAGGGCAGCGTGGGAAACCCTGCTTCTTGTCCGCTCCGAGATAACAAAGGCCATTGAGCCGGTGCGCAAGTCCGGCGGGGTGGGACATCCGCTGGACACCCACATCACCCTGTACATGGACGATGCGCTTGCCGCCACGCTGCGCAGCCTGAATACGGACCTGCGCGCCACCTGCATTGTTTCCGCGCTTTCCACGGCACCGCTTGCCGATGCGCCGGATAACGCCCACACAGCGGAAGAGGTGAGCGGGCTGCGTATTCTGGTTGCCAAGGCTCCCGGCGAGAAGTGCGAACGATGCTGGATTTACAGCGAGGAACTGGGGACGGACCCGGGCCATCCCACCATCTGCCCCCGCTGCACCGAAGTGATGCAGACCATGCCGCAGGATGCGGCTGAATAGGAAGACACTGGGCCTGCCGTGCCACGGCGGGCCCTTTTTCGAGAGAATTCCGGCGTGCAGCCGGGACCAAAGCACAGGATTTGCTGCAACCCCATGCGCTCGTACTACAAGACCATATACGGCCTAGGCCTCTTCATCATGCTGCTGGATCAGGCGACCAAGTACTGGGCCGTGACCACCATTCCCCGCTATCTCACCGTTACGATCATTCCCGGATTTTTCAATCTGGTGAACGTGCGCAACAGCGGTGCGGCCTTCGGTTTTCTGGACAATCCGAACACCGAGTGGCAGATATGGCTGTTTGCCACTGCGGCCATTGTGGCCGTGGTTGTCATTCATCTCATGGGCCGCACGGCCTCATGCAACACCTTTGCCATCGGTCTGGGCTGCATACTGGGAGGCGCGCTGGGCAATCTCATTGACCGCGTGCGGCTGCGGGCGGTGATTGATTTTCTGGACTTCCACATAGGACAGTACCACTGGCCCGCCTTTAACGTGGCGGATATTGGCATATGCGTGGGCACAGGGCTGGTGCTGCTGACCCTTATCAGGCAACGCTGAACAAGCCGGGATACCGAACGGCGCAAACGCACAGGCACGTACCATGAGAGAGTTGTTTCCCATTCTGGACTTTTTGCAGCAGGACGGCGGACTTTCCGCAGTCTGGCTGCTGGCGCTTGCGCTTCCCATTTTGCCGAATCTATGGTGTATTTGGCACGCGTATAAACATGAATTTTCCACTCCCGCCGAGAAATACGGATGGATGCTGGCGGGGGTTTTCATTCCCGTTGCGGGCGGCCTGCTGTATCTGCTGTTCGGCTGGAGGCGCACCCGCGGACTGGCCGACTGGGCAAAGGGTCCGACAGGACGGTAGCGTTTACGGCTCCGGCCGGAATACAGCCCCAACCACAAGATAAGGAAGGAACCATGCATAGTTTTTCCCGCATTTTTCTGGTGATTTTCTGCCTGTTCCTTGTTGCCGGCTGCGTGAACCGCAGCGATCTGGACGTGCTGGAAATGCGCATAGCCGATCAGGACCGTCAGATACGGCAGATGAACCAGCAACTGGGGCAGACATCCAAGCAGATTGAAGCTTCGCGCCCGGAGCAGGCCGACACGTGGTCAGAAGTGCAGAGCATGCGCTCCCGCCTTGCCGCCATGGAGGCCCAGCTGGAAGACATGCAGATGAGTTCCAGACAGAATGAGGAAATGGCCCGCAAAATTGACGTGGTACAGCGCAATGTGCTCAATCTGGATGCCTCCATCCGCGCCATGGCGTCGCAGCTTGCCATAGACCTGCCCATGCTGCAAAGCCCGCCCGCCATGCAGACTCCGGTAGCGCCCGCTGCCGACGCAGCACAAGCTCCGGCACAGGCTTCCGCTCAGGCTCCCGCTCAGGCACAGGCACAGGCTATTCCCGCCGTTCCCGGAGCTGCTGACCGCAACGTGCTGGTGGCACCGGACGGCACTGAACTTGTTGTCAATCCCGGACAGGCTCCCCGGCAGGCTCCCCAGCTTCCTGCACAGTCGGAACCCGCTGCCATAACGCCTCCCGGCGGACAGGCTCCGGCAGCAGCACCGGCGCAGGCTGTTTCCGAGCAGCAGTTGTATGACGCGGCATTTCAGGCGTTCAATGAGCGTCGCTATAAAGACGCCGTGCGCATGTGGGAAGATTTTGAAAAAGCCTTCCCCAAGCACAACCTGCTTGCCAATTCTGTTTTCTGGCAGGGCGAAAGCCATTACCAGATGAATGATTACGGCCGCGCCATTCTGGCGTACCAGCGTGTCATCGACCAGCACCCCAAGAGCGACAAGTACCCCTCTGCCCTGCTCAAGCAGGGGATATCCTTTGTGCGCATGGGCAAGTCGGAACCCGGCAAGGTGCGGCTTGAGGAACTGATCAAGAAGTTCCCCAAATCCCCGGAAGCCGAACGCGCCAAAAAGGCCATTGCGGAAATCAAATAGCGCCGTTGCAAGGACGACATTCAAGGACGACATTTCATGACCAGCAAGCAGTTCAGGAAAAACATACACCTCACCTTTCCGCCGGACGTTTCGGGCAACCCCGTTGTCTGCAACCTGACGCGGCTGTACGATCTGAGCTTCAATATCCTGAAGGCCCAGATCACCCCCCGCAAGGAAGGATATATGACCCTTGAGCTTATAGGGTCGGAGGAAAACTACCGCAAGGGTGTGGACTATCTGGCCGATAACGGCATACGGGTGGCCCCCGTGGCGCAGCGCATCTCACGGGACGAAGAATCGTGCATGCACTGCGGCATGTGCACTGCCATCTGCCCCAACAGTTCCCTGTGTATGGACCGGGAGGTGCGCGTGGTGCTGTTTGACAAGGAACGGTGCACGGCATGCGGCATGTGCGTGCGTATATGCCCTGTGAACGCCATGAGTGTGGAAACGGAAAACGGCCCCTGGTAGAGCAGGACGCCCCGGAGCGGCATATGGACAAAAGATCGTTCTCCCGCATCAGGCTCTTCATGAAGGGACGGATGCGCCCGCTCGCCTCCGAAACGGAATCGCCGCGTTTTTCCGGGTTCACGCTGCCAGATGCTCCTGTGGACGCCAAGTCGCTTGCTCAATCGCACATCCCGGAAGTGCTGGTTTCGTTTCTGCTTGATTTTGACGCCAAACTGAACGCAGTGCTCGCCCATATTAAGCAGGATGTGCTGCAGGAGGACTTTCCCCTGCGTGCGGAGATTCTGGAACTGAGCGGAGCCGGCGTGCGCTGCGTGGATTCGGGAGACCTGAACGAAGGCGATCTTGTGGAGATGGTGCTCTTTCTCAGCGAGTTTCCCCTGCGCGTTGCAGGCGCCATGGGCAGGGTGCTGCGCAAGGAAACCGATGAAACCGGCCGCGCCACCTGCGCCCTGGAATTTTTCCGCATCCGCGAGGATGATCTGGAAAAAATTGTTCAGCATGTCTTTGTGGAAGAACGGCGTCAGATACGCACCATGCGGCTGGAAGACTGAAAACCTGCCCCGCCCTGCGTGTTTCCTGTCGCGGCACAGCGGCTTGAAGATTGCGCCGTGGTAGCGCCGTACACTATAATGGGAGAGATTCGATGCGAGCACACGATCAGATGGTAGATGCAGTGATGGAGCGCGTTTCCGCACAGGTAGCGGAAAGTATTAAAGATGTTATCACGAACACTGTGGAACAGGCGCTCACCACCAACCTGACCCGCGCGTTGCTGGAAAGCGAATTCTACCGCCGGCTCAGTGAAGACATGCGTGAAGGACTGCAATCCATCTACAAAGAAATTTCTTCCGCCGCCAAAAAGGAAAACGGCGGCGCGGATGTGAGCCCGCAAGCCCAGACCAACCAGTTGTTCAGCGAAGCTTCCATGCAGCTGGACGAGGTTCGCGTGACGCTGGAAGAGGCCACCGGCAAGATCATGGATATTCTCGAACTGCAGATGGTGCTGCGGACCAAGGCCGTCTCGCACCTGCAGGACCTGAGCGCACGATACGGAAATGATAAGGATGTCAAAGCACTGCTGACCCTTGAAGACAATCTCGGCAGCAGCCTGACCGACATTATGACGCACCTCAGCTTTCAGGACCTTACCGGCCAGCGCATAAAGCGCATCATCAACGCTATTCAGCGCATTGAAGCCACCGTTCTGGACCTGTATCTTTCCACAGGTCTCATCATCAAGGCACGCGAAGAAAACCCGGAAGAGGATTTTGATGCACTGGAAGCCAAGTCCAAGCAGAAGGTATCCGAACTGAAAGGCCCGACCCGCGACGCCTCGCAGAACGATGTGGATGACCTGCTTGCCCAGCTTGGCCTTGGATAGCCGCGGACATTCTTTTCCGCATTGCCCCCCTGCCCCTGTCTTTTTCCCCGTGGCGGACTGCCAATAGCCGCCACGGGGCTTGTCTTTTCTTCCGCAGGTGCCATATTGTCTGAAGGGACATGTTCATCTCACCCTTTCACTAAAGGCAGGCACCCATGTCTGAAAACAACAATATTCCGCTGGCGATCATCGGCGCCGGTCCGGCGGGCCTGTCCGCAGGCATCTACACGGCACGTGCCGGCATCAGCACTCTTATCTTCGGCAGTGAACCCAAGGTTGCCGGTGATTATGACATAGACAACTACTTCGGATTTCACGAAACCATATCCGGCAAGGAACTCATTACCCGGGGCAGGATGCAGGCGCAGCGGTTCGGTGCCAGAATCACCGACGAGAAGGTGCTCTCGCTGCACCACGGAGATAACGGGGAATTCCGTATTCATACCGATAACGGAGAATACACTGCATGCGGAATAATTCTTGCCACGGGGGTTACCCGCGTGCGCCCCGGAATTGCCAATCTGGCAGACTACGAAGGCAAGGGCGTATCCTACTGCGTGAGCTGCGACGGATTTTTCTACAAGGGACGCAAGGTTGTTGTTCTGGGTGAGGGCATATACGCCGCCAATCAGGCGCTGGAGTTGCTCACCTACACGCCCCACGTGACCATCTGCACACAGGGCGGTACGCTGAATATGACCGAGGCGTTTACGAAACGGCTTGAAGCGGCTGGGATTCCCGTGCTGGAAACACGTGTAACGTCTCTCGCAGGGGACAACGGCCTCACTTCAATGACGCTGCAGCAGGGCGGTTCTCTGGAGGCGGAAGGCCTGTTCATTGCCATGGGCGAAGCCTCTTCTCTGGACTTTGCCTACTCGCTGGGTGTTGAGCGCAACGGCGTTTTTCTGGTTGCTGACAACGATCAACGCACCAACATTCAAGGAGTTTTTGCCGCAGGCGACTGCACCGGCGGTTTTATGCAGATAGGCGTTGCCGTGGGCGAAGGGGCAAAGGCCGCCAAGGCCGCCATATCTCACGTGAAAAAGCTGTGTTCCTGATTCGGTATGCCCCAAAAAAAGCGCGCGGAATTCTTGACAAGCCCAAGACTTGCGGATATAGAAATCGGCTCATTGCCAATGACGTGGGCCTATAGCTCAGTTGGCAGAGCCTCCGGCTCATAACCGGCAGGTCCCAGGTTCAAATCCTGGTGGGCCCACCATTTTTTTCTTTGCTGATCAGCACATTGTGCGTTGTTTGCCACGCACACATGCAAACAGAACGCAGGTGCTTTCGTGACGAAGTATTTCGGAAAGCACCTGCTTTTTTAAGGCACTGCATGAAGCCGCTGGAAATTATTTCCGCCATCGAACAGACCGCCATTCCGGCGGGAGCAGCCGCATGGGACAAGTGCGGCGTACAGGTGGCGGGCAGGCGGCGTTCCGTTTCATCCGTTGCGGTTGCCCTTGATGCCTCGCTGAGCACGGTGGAACGCGCCCTTGCGGAAGGGGTGGACTTCATCCTCACGCACCACCCCCTTTCCATGCAGCCCAAATTTCTTGATGTGGTGGACGACCACTACCAGACCGTGGCCGCTCTGCTGGAATCCGGCGTGTGGCTTTACAGCGCGCACACCACGCTGGATGCGAACCCGGAGGGGCCGGTGTGCTGGCTTGCCGATGAACTGCATCTGGCAGAGCGCCGCATTGTGGAGCCGGTGCACAGGGAAGAACCGGAAGCCTTTGCCTTTTCCGTTACCGCCCCGGCCGCATCTGGCACACCGGATGAACTGGACGCACTGGCCAAGCGCTGGAGCCTGCTGCCCGGCGTGCAGACGGTGCGCCACGCAATGGGCATGGTGCACGTGACCTGCCGCAAGTCGTACGGAGCGAACGTCCGCTCAGCCGTGGAAGCCGACCTGAATATGCGGCCCGTATATCTGGCCTCCCTGCCGGAAGGCACCCCGGCGATGCTGGGGTTCGGGTGCATAGGCACCCTGCCGGAGGCCATGACGTTTGAGCGCTTTCGCGACAGGCTTGCCCAGATCATAGAACGTGACTACTGGATAACCAGCGGACAGATTCCCGGTACCATAGCCACGGTGGCGTATTGCACGGGGTCCGGTGCAGGCATGGCGGATGCCGCCTTCCGCATGGGGGCAGACGTTTTTATCACGGGCGATGTGAAATACCACGCCGCTCTGGATTCCATAGGCTGCCTGATGGACGTGGGGCACTTCTGCCTTGAGGAAGAGATGATGCGGCGTTTTGCCCTGCATCTTGGAAGCGCCCTTCCCGGCGTTGATATTTATTTCCTGCCCGCGCAGGATCCCATGCGCCTTGCCGTGCGCGGCGCACGTTAACGAAATTTACCCCTGATCCGGCATGCCGCCGGAAGGGTCACTGTTCAGGAGGAAACAACCTTGAGCCTGTATCTTAAGCAGATAGAACAGCTTGTAGCCCTGCAGAGGGTGGATGATGAAATCCTCGTCATTGCGCGGGAACTGAAAGACGCTCCCAGCGAGGTCAAGATTCTCCAGGAACGCTTTGACAGCCTTGAAGAACAGCGCACCCGCTTTGTCGAAAAGATTGAGCACCTGAAGGAACAGGAAAAACGCCTTGGCGGCGAAATAGAAAACGACGCCCTGAAGGTGAAGAAGAGCAAGTCCAAGCTCATGCTCGTGGGAAATACCAAAGAGTACCACGCCATGATGCGCGAGATGGACAACCTTGAAAAAGTGAACCGCATGCGCGAGGAAGAAAAGCTGGCGCTTGCGGAGGAGCTGACGCGGCAGCAGTCCGGTCTGGAAGAACTGGATGTGGACTACAACGCCCTGAAGAGCGATCTGGAAGCCAAAAAAGCCAGCCTGCAGGCCCGCATTGACGAAGCCAACAAGGTTATTGCCAAGCTGAACAAGAAGCGCGATTCGGCATGTCAGGAAGTGCCCGCCCCCATTCTGAGCCGCTACGAGTTCATCCGTGAACGGCTGGACAACCCTGTCATCGTGTCGGTGGAAGCCGGGGTGTGCAACGGCTGCCATATTGCCATTCCGCCGCAGAGTTTTATTGAACTGCAGAAGGGACACCAGATTCTGAGCTGCCCCAATTGCCAGCGGCTTATTTACTGGTGCGAACACTTCAGCGAGTGCCCTGCCAACCTTTCGCAGGGCGGACAGGCACCCGCGCAGGCAGAAGCGGAAAAATCCGCAGAGGCCTGATACGTTTTTCAGGAGTCGGACGGGGTATCGCTGCGGGTCATGCGACCCGGAGAGGAAAGTCCGGGCTCCAGAGGGCGGAACGCTGGGTAACCCCCAGGGAGAGCGATCTCCGGAAAGTGCCACAGAAAGCAAACCGCCGTGCGGCATGCCGCGCGGTAAGGGTGAAACGGTGGGGTAAGAGCCCACCAGATGCCGCGGTGACGCGGTATGCTCGGTAAACCCCGTTCGGAGCAAGACCAAATAGGGAAGCGCTACGGTCGGCCCGGCCAATGCTTCCGGGTAGGTTGCTTGAGGTCATGGGCAACCATGATCCTAGAGGAATGATACCCCCCCTGCAAAGGGGACAGAACCCGGCTTACAGTCCGACTCCCGATAGCAACGAAAGGGCGCCCAGTGCGCCCTTTTTCTTGGCTGCGCAGACCGGAAAAAAGATTAACCGCGCAAACACGCGAGGATTCCCATGCAGTGCTGGTCCATCATTCTTGCGGCGGGCAGCGGCAGCCGTATGGCTCAGGCCGCAGGCGGCGTGAAGAAACAGTTCATCCGCTGGAACGGCGCCCCCCTGTTCTGGCAGTCGGCCGTCACCCTTGCCCGGGTGGCACGCCTGCACGGGCTTGTCTTTGTCTTCCCTCGTAACGACATGGAAGAAGCCCGCGCCGAACTGGAAGACCTGGACCGACTGCGCGGGCTGGGGCTGCCGTGGCTGGTAACGGAGGGCGGCGAGCGCAGACAGGATTCCGTATACAACGGCCTTATGGTCCTGCCCGAACAGTGCGATACCGTGCTCGTTCATGATGCCGCACGTCCCTTCCTTTCTGCCGCGCTGGTTAACCGCCTGCTGGACGCGCTGCAGGATGGAGCCCGGGGGGTTATTCCCGTTCTGCCTGTCACCGACACCATCAAGGTTGTTACCGGGACGCACGTGGTTTCCACCCCTGTGCGCGATACCCTGCGCGCCGTGCAGACCCCGCAGGGATTTGAACGCGCAAGCCTGCTCACCGCACACGAAGCCTGCCGCTCCAACGGCTGGCAGGTGACGGACGATGCCTCGGTGCTGGAGCAGGCAGGGATTTCCGTGAGCACCGTTGCAGGCGACCCGCAGAACCACAAAATCACCCACCCGGAGGATATTGCCGTGCTTGGAAACAGGGAACGGGATACGGCAGACGGCGCTTCCATGCTGCCCGTTGTAGGCTGGGGATATGACGTGCACCGTTACGGAGCGGGACGCCCCATGAAGCTGGGCGGGGTGCCCATTCCCGGTGCGCCGGAGGTGGTGGCCCATTCCGACGGGGACGTGCTGCTTCATGCGCTTACAGACGCCCTGCTGGGCTGCATGGGCGGAGGCGACATAGGGGAGCATTTTCCGGACACGGCAGCGGAGTTTGACAACATTGAAAGCGGCATTCTGCTGAACGAGGTGTACGACAGGCTCCTGCGGCAAGGCATTATGGTAACGCATGTAGATGTTACCGTAATCGCACAGGTTCCCAAGGTTTCTCCGTGGAAGCCGCACATCAGGAAAAACCTTTGCCGCCTGCTCAAGCTCGCTCCGGAACAGGTGAATGTGAAGGCCACCACGGAAGAAAAGCTCGGCTTTACCGGCGAGAAGAAAGGTATAAAGGCCGTGGCAACGGTGACGGCCATGCGTCCGGTACGGGCGCCTTTGCCGCAGGGAACGGGACAGGAGGGATAGCCTGCCTGCCTTTTGCTGCCGGTGCCACACTGCGAAAGCCCGCAGAGGCCCGCATAAGGTCGTCCGGAGCATGGGCAGACGCCTGACATCACAGTGCTCCTGAGGGCGTGGTCCGAGATCGACCACGGCGGAAAACGAGCGGAGCGCGGCTAAAACGTGACTATTTCATAGCCTGCGGCCATGTACTGACTCATGGAGGGATGCCCGCTCATGTCGCCGATGAGGGGAATGCCTTCCGCCTCTATGGCCTTATCCACCCGCTGTTTCACGGAACACGCCCTGCACGCCCCCACGATGAGCCCCGCGTCTCTGGTCTGCACATACAGCTTGTGCATGAAGTGGTGCGGGTCCGCTATGGCGGGAATGACCGTGCAGGCGCTGCCCTCCACCACTATTTTCACCCCGTAGCCTTTTTCCTGCATATCCAGCCCGTTGAGCAGAACGTGGATAAAGCACATCACGTCCCCGTTAAAAGGAAACAGGGCTACCTTGCGCATGGTTTCTCCGTGCATGTACGCCTCCTTGCAAGGCGGGCGCCCGCCAGAAACGGACGCCCGCACGGTTCACGTTCTCAGATGTAGGAATGCATGATTGCGTCCAAAGCCTTGAGGTCAACCGGCTGCCTGCCCAGCGGACCATGCTTGCACACGGCAAGACGTTCGTTCAGCGGCTTGCGGTCCGTCTTCCAGATGATGCCTATGGGGATGCGGTCGCCGAATTCATTGGCCTTTTCCATGGCCGCATTCCAGTTTGTGGGATCATAGCCCGCATCCAGTTCGTAGCAGCGCTGCTTGTACCAGCCGAAGGTATTCACCTTGTTGAAGGATACACACGGCGAGAAGATGTCCACCATGGCGAATCCGGGGTGGCGTATGGCTGCCTGTATCATTTTGATCAGGTGCGGCTTGTTGCCCGAAAACGCGCGGGCCACAAAATTGGCACGCATGGCCACCGCCACGGCAATGGGATTGAACGGGGCGTTGGTCACTCCGTCGGGCTGCGACTTGGTGATCTGCCCTTCCGCCGTGGTGGGGCTGGCCTGTCCCTTGGTCAGTCCGTAGACCTGATTGTCGTGGGCAAGCAACGTCATATCCACATTGCGGCGGATGGCGGCGAGAAAGTGGTTGCCGCCCTCGCCGTAGTTGCAACCGTCGCCGCTTTCGGCAATGACGGTGAGTTCCGGGTTGACCAGCTTGATGGCCTGCGCAGGAGGCAGACCGCGGCCATGCAGCCCGTTGAAACCGTTGATGGTGATATAGTGCGGGGCCTTGGCCGCCTGCCCGATGCCGGAAACATGCGCCAGCTGATGCGGGGCAAGGTCCATCTCCGCAAGGGCCTGCTTGAGCGCAGCAAGCACGTCATGGTTGCCGCAGCCGGGGCACCACGAGGTCTTGTAGTCGCCGTAAACGCTGATATCAATCATTGTGCACCTCGTTGCTATTCGAACAGCTTGGCCAGAATGAAATCTGGAGTGAACGGACGTCCGTCATACCGGAGCACCGTGCGATGCACGGCAAATCCGGTTTCCTGCCGCAGCAGACGGGCGAACTGAGCCAGTTTGTTGCCCTCTACCGCCACCACTTCCTTTGCCGAAGCAAGGAACGGCAGGAACTGATCCGGCTTGAGCGGCCACACCTGCGGGAAACTGAGCACGGCCACCTTCTGCCCCTGCCCGTTCAGAATATCTGCTGTTTCTCGCGCGGCTCCTTCTGTGGACCCCCAGCACAGCAGAATGCGGTCCGGCTGTTCCGCTCCGAAGCGTCTTGGCGGCACGACCTCTGAAAGGATGCCCAGCTCCTTGGCGAAGCGTTTGTCGTTCATGGCAGTCCGGATGCCCATATCTTCCGTGATGTGGCCGTCTTCCGTATGCTCGTGGCAGTCTGCCAGCACCAGCGATTTGCCATAGCCGGGAATGCGCCGGGGAGAGAGGCCATTCGCTGTGAAGGCATAGCGCTTGTATTCTGCGGCGTTGTCGTCTGTAAGGTCCGGACCGGCAACGGACGGCAGGGACGAAAGGTCAAAGGGCGGCACGCCCATGAGCCTGTCCGAAAGGTCCTGATCCGTAAGCACGAACACGGGAGACTGATACTTTTCGGTTATATCAAAGGCTTTGTGGGTAAGATGGAAGCAGTCTTCCAGCGTGCACGGGGCGAAGATGGCGCGGGGAAATTCCCCATGCCCGGAATACAGCACAAGGTTCAGGTCCGCCTGTTCCGTCCGGGTGGGCAGACCGGTGGCGGGACCGGGACGTTGCGCCACCACAATGACCACCGGCTGCTCCATGACGCCCGCAAGACTCACGGCTTCTGTCATAAGGGCGAACCCGCCGCCGGAGGTGGGCACAAGGGTGGGTGCTCCGGCATAGGACGCGCCGAGTGCCATGTTCAGGGCGGCAATCTCGTCCTCTACCTGCTCGACAATGACGCCGAGCTTGCGCCCGTGCAGGATGAGGTTCTGCGCCACCGTGGTGGCGGGAGTCATGGGATAGAAGGAACAGAATTTCACTCCCGCCGCCAACGCGCCGAAAGCTATGGCCTCGTTCCCATTGATGAGCATACGGGGCTCACGTCTGGACACGGCAGGCAACGCATCGCATAACGCCTGCTGCTCCTGCGCCCATGCGCAGGCATCATCCAGTACCTGCCTGTTCTGCTGCACCACTTCATCGCCTTTTTTCCCAAAGCTTTCGCGCAGCAGTTCCTCTGCATACTCCTTGTCCACCCCCAGTACGCTGCACAGCACGCCCAGCGCCGCCACGTTCTGGAAAATGGCCTTGGGCGCAAGCTTGTCAAAGGGGACCTTCAGGGCAGGAAGACCCTCTGCATCCAGTGCGGCATCGAGAATGACGAACCCCTTACCGGCCATTTCGCCTTTGTGCAGGGTTACGGTTTCCTGATTCAGTGCCACAAGGATGTCGCAGGCATCCGAAGGGCCGGTGAGGGGCTGCGCCCCTGTACGGATATTAAAGGTATTGTGCCCGCCGCGTACCCGGGACATGTAGTGCTGGGTGACCAGCACCTCGTATCCGGCGCGAACCAGCGCCTTGCACAGCAGCTGCCCGACGGTGACCAGCCCTTGCCCGGCGGCACCACCGATGATGATGTGTTTGGATTGCTTACTCACGTGCTACTCCTGACTGCATGGTGAAAAAAACTGGGCATGGTGAAAATATCTGGCAGGCCGCCCTGAACGATCCGCATAAAGCACGGGAGCACTCCGGGCGGTCCCGTTCACGGTTGAGCGGGCCGGAAAACCGCTGCCCTGCTATGCCGTTGTAGGGGGCGTGAAAACCCTTGCGCCCAGTTCCGCATCCAGCATGAGCATGCCCTGCCCTTCGCCGTTTATCATGCGCAACTTGCCAAGTACCGTATTCACGCTGTCCTCTTCCTCCACCTGCTCGGTGACGAACCATTGCAGGAAAATGCCGGTGGCGTGGTCACGTTCGTCCTGAGCGAGGTTGGCCAGATTATTGATACGCTCCGTAACGTGGCGTTCATGAGAGAGGGTTTCTTCAAACACTTCAAGCACATTTTTCCACGCATGTCGGGGTGCCTCGATGGGTTGCAGCAGCACCCTGCCCCCGCGCTCGTTGATAAAGTCATAAAACTTCATGGCGTGGAACAGTTCTTCCTGCGCCTGAACGCGCATCCATTGGGCAAAGCCGCCCATGCCGCGTTCGGCAAAGTAGGCGGACATGGAAAGATACAGGTAGCCGGAGTACATTTCCCACTTGACCTGATCGTTGAGGGCCTGATTCATCGTTTCGCTGAGCATGAATTGTCTCCTTACGGAAAGTGGATATTCAGGGAATACGCCGGGAGTCTCGGGGTGTAAGAGAAGCTCCCGGCAGCAAGAAAATTCGGATATGGCGCGCTGCGTAAAGCGTATACACCAAGTTTTCATACTACACGGAAAGCCGGAATATGCAACCCCGCCTGCCCTGTAAGAACTCTTGAAGGGCGGCAGGTTGCGAAGAGATGTGGTAACGGGTGCAGCAGACTGGCGGAGAAACAGACATCGGCAAAGAGCAGCCCGGAAAGGTTGCCTGACACGACGCAATGGCGTATGCCGTCACTGGTTGTGCTTTCTGACCGGATGGCTGATCGGGCGCTGATCCGGCGCTGATCCTGCGCTGATCCGGTAATGGTGAGCGTGATACGATACTGAACGGAGAGATTCTATGTGGGGCAGCTATCGCTGGGGCAGAAGTGCCCAGACCACTATTCCCTGCAAGCACTGCGGCAAGCCGCTTACGGCCATGCGCAGCTGCCAGCAGGTGTATATGCAGTGCGAGCACTGCAACAAACGGGGCGAATTGAACGACTACATTCCCCAGATGGACGATGCGCTGGAAGCGTTTATGGAAGGCGTGTTCTGCGACAGGGTATAGATTGCCGCAGACAGGCGTAGCATACTGAAAGGAAAGCCGCCCGGGGGGCTACAGAAGACAGAACGCCGGGCCATATACGGCGGACCGCAGACGGGCATCAGAAGTAGCCGAGCGCGCGCAGGGTTCCCATGTGCGCTTCCTTTTCCGCATCCCGCCCGGACCGCTCCTCTCCTTCCGCCACAGGCTGCGTGCACGGCACGCATCCGAGGGAACGGTAGCCCTGCGTGTACAGGGAACAGTAGGGCAACCCGTACTCCATGATATACGCCCAGACATCCATCTCGGTAAAATCCAGAATGGGGTGCACCATCAGACAATCCGGCCTGTCACGCCGCTCGCTGCGCGCTCTGTCCCTTTGCGGATGCTCATCGCGGCGGATGCCGGTGAGCAACGCCTCTGCCCCCATTTCGCGCACAGCCCGGGAAAGGGGTTCCACCTTTAGCGCCGCACAGCAGGCAACCTTATCAAGGGCAACGGGGTAGTTCCGTAGCTCAACATCCGGGCGTGCGACAGTGAGGTGCAGATGCCACTCGCAAGCCAGCTTGTCGCGGAACTCCATAACCTCCGGAAACTTGCAACCGGTATCTATATTCAGTGCCCGGAGTCCCGCAAACCCCATTGCTGACAGCACGCCGTTCCACAGGTGCAGGGTTACCGTGGAGTCCTTGCCGCCTGTCCATGCCACAACCACGTTCTCCGGCCCGAACTCCAGAGCGGTTTCTTCCAGCAAGTCCTTTGCCCGCGCCACCTTATGAGCGAGTGTCATTGTCTCCCCCGTTATTATCCGAATGCCCGCCTGAATCCGGAATGAATGCGCCGTACCCGTTGCGCAACAGCGAAACAGAGAGGAACGGAATGCGCGGCACGGTGACGGCGCACGCTGGCGACCACCAATCCGGCCAACATTCCGGCACCATTTCGCCATCATTTCGGCATCATTTTGGCATCATTCCGGCAGCATGCCGCCCGTCAATCTGAAAAAACCGACGGATGCGCCACGGCGCTCTCCCGCACGAAGAGCCTTGCGCCCCGCCCGCCATCTGACCTATGAAACCTGCAGAAGCTTCACTCCGTTATCCGCCCGCTCACCTGCGTATCCTGAGCACGGACAACGGCGCAACCGTTTGACCCACGCGAGGCAAACATGCTGGAACGCATGAAGGAAATTCTGCACGGTAACGACTTCTGTGTACTTGCAACCACGGATGGTTGCAAGCCGCATGCATCACTGATGAGCTATTTCTGCGGCCCCACTGCTACAGATGTGTACATGCTGACACAGCGAAATACACGCAAGCACGCGAATATACAAAACAACCCAAACATAAGCCTGCTTGTGGACACACGCCTTGCCCACCATGCGGCACCCCATGCAGGGACCGCAGCCCTCACTGCGGAAGGCACCGCCACCCTGCTGCCCGCCTGTGAACACCGGGACCTGCTCCTTGCCATGACGACACGGCTGCCGCACCTGGCCGGGTTTGCACGGGATACGGAAGCGGTTATCATCCACATGCGGATTCACCAGCTGCAACTGCTGAACGGCATTACGGATATGCACGTTATCAAAGTGGAGAATTCGGGAGAAAGTATTTGACAGTTCAGGCACTGCCACTTATATACCTTTCCTCGTTGGCGCGGGAACGCGGCAACCGTGCGGGGCTGTAGCTCAGTTGGATAGAGTACCTGGCTACGAACCAGTTGGTCGGAGGTTCGAATCCTTCCAGCCCCGCCATTCTTCTCTCCCGAAAGGGATCGCCCGCAGGGGGCGCCGATGTCTTGCCGACAGAGGATCGCCTGAATATCTTTCCCGCATACGGGGCTGTAGCTCAGTTGGATAGAGTACCTGGCTACGAACCAGTTGGTCGGAGG
>CAYRLL010000006.1:40024-42712 GCA_964425115.1 uncultured Desulfovibrio sp.
CGGGGCTGTAGCTCAGTTGGATAGAGTACCTGGCTACGAACCAGTTGGTCGGAGGTTCGAATCCTTCCAGCCCCGCCATCAAGTCCTTTTCGGTCCTTCAGGCTTACGCCGCAAAGACCGCCCAAAGCAGAATCCCCTCACCGGCCGGTGAGGGGATTCTGCTTTGGGAACGGTGACGATGACAACTCCTATTGCGTGTTGGCGGAAAGAGCCTGCAGCAGCTTTTCTTCATACTGCCTGACAAGGTTCATCTCATACTCGTCTATGACGGGCATATCCGGCGGACGCTTATCACCTGCCAGTTCGTCACCGAACCGGATGAGTGCGACAGCGGCGGAACAATGCGTCATGACATAAAAAAACCGTTCAGGCGTCCATTTCTTGCCGGAAAACCATGTGGCTGTCTTTGCATCCCACAGAAAGGAGGGCCGCCCCTTGGCGTCCACGACGGGCTGCGCGTCACCGCCTTCACGCATCATCCATTGCTTGAAGGCGGGAAAGTCCGCGATGAATTGTTCCATTTCCGCATTGGTCATGGGCGGCTGGTCATGAAAACCCTTGTCCACCCCCTGCGCCGCCACAGCCTGACCACCGCACAGAAGCAATACTACTGCAACAAACGCCCCTAACAGCCGAACCGTGCTCCGCATACATCCTCCCGGATACTCTCACAGATATTTTCAGATACTTTCAGGTACATTCAAAGACTCCCGACACACTCTCCGCTCAGCCCGGTGCTTAAGGCGAAGCAATTTGCAACCAAGAAAAAAGCCGACCCGTGAGGAGCCGGCTTTCGCGTGCTGTTGGCGCTGTTAATCGTATTTGACCGAACTGATCCGCATGAGGCGGTTCCAGTTATGGATGGCTTCCATGTAGCGGATGGAACCGGTCTTGCCACGTATGACCATGGAGTGCGTAATGGCTCCGTCGCCGGTATATTGGACGCCTCGCAGGAAGGTGCCGCCGGAAATGCCGGTGGCGGCAAAGAAGACATCATCACTGCGGACGAGCGTGTCCACGGTGTGGATTTCGCGCAGGTCTATGCCTGCCTCCTGAATGGCTTCCTTTTCCACGTAAGACTGAGGGTCGAGCCGGGCGAACAGCTGCCCGCCAATGCCCTTGATGGCACAGGCAGCGAGAACGCCTTCCGGGGTACCGCCGGTGCCCATCATCACGTCCACCTCGGAACGGGGGTCAACCGCCATGAGTGCGCCCGCCACGTCACCGTCCGTGTGCAGCTGAATGCGCGCCCCTGCCTGCCGTATCTGGGCGATAAGCTTTTCATGCCGGGGCTTGTCCAGAACAAAAACCACCAGATCGTCTACATCCTTGCCGAGCGCCTTGGCGATGTTGTTCAGGTTCTCCTTCACGGGGGCGTCAATATCCACGGCGTTACGTGCTGCCGGGGGCACCACGAGCTTTTGCATATAAAAACTGGGACCGGGATTGTACATGGTGCCCGCCGGAGCGGTGCCCACAACGGAAATGGCGTTGGGGCGCCCGTAGGCGAGGAGCTTGGTGCCCTCTACGGGGTCTACGGCAACGTCAACGGCAAGCCCGTTGCCCGTGCCGACCTTCTCTCCGCAGTACAGCATGGGGGCGTTGTCTTTTTCGCCTTCGCCAATAATGACGGTGCCCTTGATGTTCAGCGTATTGAAGGACAGACGCATGGCATCTACCGCCGCGGCGTCTCCCGCATCATTATTGCCCTTGCCGAGCCAGCGGGCGGATGCCAGCGCCGCTGCTTCCGTAACACGGACAAGGTCCAGAGCAAGGTTCTTTTCCGGGGCTTCCATGAGGTACTCCTCCAGCTTGAAAACGGTTTCCGGCCACACATTGTGGCGGCATCAGGCATACTATGAAAAAAACGAACCGATGGAAAGAATCATATTGATCGCTTTGCAACAGCGCAGCGGCATTGCGCCATCTGCAAGGGCGGCAATGTACCCTACGCGGGTGCGGGCTTCAAGACAAAAGACGGGCTGATTTGCAAAGGGCATGAAAAAGCCCGCCCGACGCCCTGAACAAGGCGGAAGGCGGGCTGAATCCGGCGGATGGAATGCCCTATTCTTTCTTTTCTCCCGCTGCGGGGGCGGCAGGCGCTTCAGGTGCGGGCTTGGCCGCTTCGTCCTTCTTTGCCGGAGCCTCTTCCGCCGCAGGAGCGGCTTCAGGCGCTGCGGGGGCTGCGTCTTCAGACTCGTACACCACCGTTTCCTTGTTCATGGCGGCGATGATGTCGTTGGTCACATCTGCGGAAGGGCCGAAAGACATGACCTGATCGGAAGGCAGGATGACATCCAGCTTGCGTTCTGCAAGGTAGGCATCCAGCACTTTGCGGAAAGTATCATTGAGCTTGCCGATGACCAGCTGCTGCTCGGAATTCATACGCTGCTGGATGTCGCCCAGCACGCGCTGCATCTTCATCATGGATTCCTGCGAGTTGTCCTTTTCGGCCTCTGTCTGGATGGCCTTGAATTCTTCCTGCGCCGACATGCTGATCTTTTCCAGATAGGCTACACCGGCCTTGCCGGGGGCTGATTCCTGGAATACCTTTCCGGCATCCACCACGGCCACTCTGGGACCGGCCTGTTCCGTTTTGTTGCAGCCGCCCAATCCCATGACAAGCGCGAGGGCCAGAATACCGAAAAGTGCCATTTTTTTCATATGAACTCCATGTGTTGGATAAAA
>CAYRLL010000006.1:42812-49300 GCA_964425115.1 uncultured Desulfovibrio sp.
CACAGCCGTGTGCAGACGTGCATTGATAAACCACCCTTGGCACATGCACAAGAGCACTGAGCACATTGCCTACTGAAATCCCACAAATTCCTTGCGCGCAGCCACCACCTTGCCAAGATACCGTCTTGTTTCCTGATACGGCAGGTAGCGGGTAAGTTTTTCGTACACCTGCTGCGGGCTCATGCCGTTTATGACATCCACAGCCTTAGCCCTGTCTGCATGGAAGGTACGCAGCACCGTGCCTGCCCCGCCGTTATATGCCGCAATGACACAGTATTCTCTGGAAACCGGATTGCGGATGGATGACAGATAACGGGTATCCAGCAGATGCAGATAGACCGTTCCGTACTGTATGTTGCTTTGCGGCTGGTAGAGAAGACTGGAGGAAGGGTACCCCTGTGAACCATGCAGGAAGGCATGCACGTCCGCTCCTGCGGTTTTGGGCACAATCTGCATGAGACCGTATGCGGGAACGTGGCTCACCGCCCACGGATTGAAGTCGCTTTCCGTTTTGATTACCGCATACACAAGGCTGGTGCTGAGCTTATATTTACGGGAATACAGGTCTACGTGTTCCTTGAATTTCAGGGCCCGCAGATGTCCGTGGTTGGACACCATGGGAATCTGTACGGAGTGCACGGTGCGGTATCCCCCTTCCGCCTGCACCTGCCGCATACGTCTTTCGCGCCGGATAAGCATGTCGGCAAACCGCTCGGTACGCCACGCGTAGCGCAGCACTTCGCCGTCGTAATCACGCACCTGCCCCAGCAGATAGGGAGTTTCGCCCAGTTTTACCTCGCTGTCGGACCACAGGTCCAGCCCGCGCGGATCGTACGGAGTGAGCAAGGTGGTGACGATGGCGTTCTTCAGGCTCTTTTGCGGGTCCTGCTGGTCCGCTGTTTCCACGGTGATGATACCCGCATCAAAATCCACCAAGGCCCTGCTCAGATAATTCTGGGTGTATTTGACATACTTTTTGGGTTCCGGTTCCTGCGCATCCTTTTCACCCCAGACGCGCCGGGTGGATGTGCGGAAGGATGCAAGCCGCTCCTTGAACCGCTTGATATCTGCCTCCAGCTGCCCGGGGTTAAGCGCATAGCCCGCTCCCTTCTCCGCCGCCCAGACTCCTGCTCCCTGCACATCGCCCGTTGCCACGATTCTTCCTGCCCGCACCGCCTGCGAGGCGGTGCAGCCGGAAATCATGCCCGTGCACAGGCAGATCAGAGTTATCAACGCTACCAGCCGGTTCATGTCTCCTTCCCTTTCATTGTTCTGCAGTACAACCGGCGCCCCGCACCGTGATGCGTAGCACCGGACCATGCTGAAACGCATATTTTCCCTGCCGTGATCCGGAACAGGGAAGGGTTTGGTCCTGCCGGACTGCGACGCCTGTTCTCAGGTGGCGGACTGCTCCAGAAACGCCTCCACCAGCGCGTCCATGGCGGCAAAGTCCGTTCCTTCCACCCAATGCACCGCCCCGTCACGACGGAACCACGTAAGCTGCCGCTTGGCATAGGCGCGGGTGTTCTTAAGCCATAAGGTTTTGCATTCTTCCAGACTCAGTTCGCCGGCAAGATACCTGTACAGCTCCGCGCAGCCTATGCCGGACCAGCCGGGAGCCTGCGGGTTGTCGCACCGCGTTTTTGCCGCGAGCGCCTCTTCCAGAGCGCCCTGCTCCAGCATGTGTTCTATCCGTATGCCCAGCTTGGGAGTTAACGCGGCAAGGTCGGTGCGGATGCCTATGCGCAGGCCGCGGTACGGCGATGCCGCCACAGGCTGGGAATGCCACCAACTGAAGGTTTTGCCCGTGCCTTCGTATACTTCCAGCGCGCGGCAGATGCGCTGCCTGTCGTGCGGGTGGATACGGGCTGCGTATTGCGGGTCTGTAAGGGCAAGGTGCGCGTGCAGGGCTTCCGGGCCTATGCGGTCGCATTCTGCCTCGTACCGCTGCATGAGTTCCGGGTCTACCTGCGGGATATCGGCCAGACCGTCCAGCAGCGCACGCAGATACAGGCCGGTGCCTCCCACGAGCAGGGGCAGCCGCCCTTCTGCGCGGGTCTGCGCCACGGCCTCGTGCGCCATATCCAGAAACCGTCCGGCGGATATTTTTTCTTCAGTGGGCAGAAAACCATAGCCCCGGTGCGGGCAGCGCGCCTGTTCCTCTGCCGAGGGCTGGGCGGTGATGATGGGAAAATCGCGGTAAACCTGACGCGAATCAAGATTGATCACGCCGCCGGTAAAACGCCGGGCCAGATGAAGCGAGGCGGCTGTCTTGCCTGCCCCGGTAGGGCCGACAAGGCAGACGACGGGAATGCTGGACATGACGATACCGGCCTACATATTCAACGGATAGGGGTAACCGTATTTTTCCCGCAGCTTGCGGTACACGCTGTCCGGAACCAGTCCCTTGATGTCGCCGCCCAGTTTTGCCGCCGCCTTGACGATGGTGGAGCTTATGTACAGCCACTGGTAGTCCGTCATCAGGAACACGGTCTGGATGTGCCGCTTGAGCTTGCGGTTCATGAGCGCGAGCTGGAATTCATACTCGAAGTCCGAAACGGCCCGCAGGCCGCGCAGGATGACCCCGGCCCCCCTGCGTTCCACATAGTCCACAAGCAGGCCGGAAAATGATTCCACAACAATGCGGTCATCGTTGGCAAAGACCTCTTCCGCCATGGCCACCCGCTCCGTTATGGAAAACAGCGGCGACTTGGGGGTATCGTTGGCAACGGCCACGACCACCTTGTCGAATATCTGGCAGCCACGCTTGATGAGGCTGACGTGCCCGTTGGTCAGGGGGTCGAAGGTGCCGGGGTAGACGGCTACGCGCTCTCCCTTGTTGTCCATAGCAATATCCTTGTCTGGCCGTAGGCCCTGTTGGCGAGAAGTTCCAGATCGGGGTGGTCCGCCTCTGCGGGCAGAGCCAGCTTGGACTCCACCTCGGCGCAGACGAAGCCGCCGGCAGCCAGCCAGCCGGTGCGCAAAACCGCTTTGAGCGCCGGGGTCAGGTGATTGAAGCCGTAGGGGGGATCGATGAAAATGAGATCAAACGGCTCTGTGGGGCGCTTTGCCAGCACGTTGCGCATATCTTCCGCAAACACGCGGTACCTGTGCGGCGCAACGCCCAGTGCCACGGCGTTTTCTGTTATCAGGGCCGCCGCCTTCTTGTTCATCTCCACAAACCAGCCTTCTGCCGCTCCGCGGCTGAGGGCTTCGAAGGTGAGTGAGCCGCTGCCCGCAAAGAGGTCCAGCACCCGAATATCCGGCCAGTAGAGTCCCCGCGCCTCCAGCATGGAGAACACGGCCTCGCGCACTTTTGATGTGGCGGGACGGTATCCCGGCCCGGTGGTGGTCTTCAGGCTTCTGCCGCCGTATTCTCCCGCTATGATCCGCATAGATGCCTACCCGCTACACCTGAGACAGAAAGCTCAGGATTTCGCTGTTCAGTTCCACCAGACGGTCCCGGATTTCCACCTGCTCAACCCAGTCCTTCTCTTCCACCCGCTCGAGCCTGCGGCGCACCTGTGCCATCTTGCTCTCTGTTTCCGCGATGAGGAAGCTCCAGTCCACACGGGGCTGCGCGCGTTGCGGGTCGAGCGCCACCTGAACATCGCGGCCGGGCTTGAGGGTGATCTGCTCCAGATAATCGGGAACATGCACGGTAAGTTCGAACCGTTCGCGCAGCAGTTCTGCAAGAGGCGTTTGCGAACGCTCTTCGCCGTGGACCAGAAACACCTCCATCTGCGGACGGGCGATGGGAGCAATCCAGTCCAGAATCTGGCTCTGCCCCGCGTGGCCCGAAAAGCCGCCGATGGTGAAAACCTTGGCGTTTATGGCCACATCTTCACCGAAGAGGCGCAGGGTTTGCGCTCCGTCCACGATCTTTCTGCCCGGTGTGCCCTGCCCCTGATAGCCCACGAAGACGATGGAGGCGCCTTCCTTCCAGATATTATGCCGCAGGTGGTGCTTTACCCTGCCCGCGTTGCACATGCCGCTGGCGGAAATGATGATGGCCGGACCTTCCATGGTATTCAGCGCCGTGGATTCATGGGTTTTCAGCGTGTAGCGCAGATTGGGCAGATTAAGCGGATCTTCGCCTGAATCCAGAATCTTGCGCAGTTCGTCATCCATGTATTTAGGGTGCTTACGGAATATCTCCGTGGCGCGTATGGCGAGGGGGCTGTCCAGATAGACGGGCATATCTTTAGGCAGCTTGCCTTCTTTATCCAGCAGATACAGGGTGTAGAGCACCTCCTGCGTGCGCTCTACGGCAAAGGCGGGGATGATGACCTTTTCGCCGTGCCCGTAACTGTAGGCAATGGCTTCCGCCAGTTCCACGCGGCTGGTGCTGCTGTCCTTGTGATCTCGGTCGCCGTAGGTGGATTCCAGAAAAAGATAATCTGCCATGCCGGGATCATCGGGATCGTTCACCATGAGCTGGTTGGGACGGCCCAGATCGCCGGAAAAGACCAGCCGGGTGTGGTCGCCGTTTTCGGTTATATGCACCTCAAGAAACGCGGAACCCAGAATATGTCCGGCATCTCTGTAGGTTACACGCACTCCCGGGCAGGGTTCAAAGGTCTTGTTGTATTCCACGGTCTTGAAAAAGCGCGAGACCCTTGCGGCATCGTCCTGCGTATAGAGCGGCTCCACGGGCTTTTTGCCCTTGCGGCTCTGCTTCTTGCTTGCCCACTCCGCTTCCATCTCCTGAATGTGGGCGCTGTCCTGCAACATGATTTCCAGCAGGTCGCGGGTGGGTTCCGTGCAGAAGACGGTGCCCTTGAATCCCATGCGTGCCATGCGCGGCAGAAGGCCGGTATGGTCTATGTGCGCATGGGTGACCAGAAAAAAGTCTATCCTTTCCGGCTCGTAGATATCCACGTCCACGTTACGCTTTTCAATCTCGCGGTTGCCCTGATGCATGCCGCAGTCTATGCCGAACCGCCTGCTCCCCACCTCTATCATATAACAGGAGCCGGTCACGGTCTGTGCGGCTCCCAAAAACTGTATCTTCATGTTCCGCCCGTTACTGTGTGTTCTTATGTGTTGCGCGTTGCCGCCAAAAGCACCCTACTATGGCGGCAGAAACCGCCAAGCGCAAGCGATTTCCACTGGTTGCGCGCAGAGGGTGAAACAGCTATACTCAGATACGGCAGCGTTCCTGCCCTTCTACCACGCAATCTCGAAACAGCATTCGGCACCTGCCGCCCGAAAGGAGACAATATGCCTTCATCGAAGCAATACGTCATTGACAGCCTGTCCATCAAGGAGTCGTGGCGTCTTTTCAAAATCATGTCGGAACTGGTGGACGGATTTGAAACCCTGAGCGAACTGGAGCAGTGCGTTTCCATATTCGGCTCTGCCCGCGTGCCCCCGGAAAGCCCGCTGTACAAGGAAACCGAAGACATTTCCCGCATGCTGGTGGAGGCCGGATACGGCGTTATTACCGGCGGAGGCCCCGGACTGATGGAAGCCGGCAACAAGGGAGCTTCTGCGGCCAACGGCACCTCGGTGGGACTGCACATTCATCTGCCCATGGAACAGCACACCAACAACTATATGAACGTGCGCTGCAACTTCCGCTACTTTTTTGTGCGCAAGCTCATGTTCATAAAATACGCCATGGCCTATGTGGTTATGCCCGGCGGTTTTGGCACGCTGGATGAGCTGACCGAAGCCTTTGTGCTGACGCAGACCAACCGCATAAAGCCCTTCCCCATCATTCTGTACAAGAGCGAGTTCTGGAACGGCCTGCTGGACTGGACCCGCGACCAGATGGTGAAGGGCGGCTTCATCAACGAGAAGGAACTGGATCTTGTGACCGTGCTGGACACCCCCGAACAGGTGGTAAACCATATAAAGAAGCACGTGATCGTTTAGCACCATGACCACCCGGCGAGAACTGGAACACCGCCTTGCGGAGCTTTGCACGCCGCCGCAGGGGCACCCTTCGTGGGAGGCGTTCATGCGCCTTGCCATGGCCGAAGCCGCCAAGGCGGAAGCTCTGGGCGAGGTGCCTGTGGGGGCGGTTCTGGTGGCCCCGGACGGGGCCATATCCGGCACCGGCTGCAACCGCACCATAACGGACCGCGACCCCACAGCGCACGCGGAGATTCTGGCCCTGCGCGAGGCAGCGCGAACCCTAGGCAACCACCGCGTGGAGGATGCCGTGCTTGTGGTAACGCTGGAACCGTGCCTTATGTGCGTGGGGGCCATGGTGCATGCCCGTATACGCGGGGTTGTGTTCGGCGCGGCAGACCCTAAAACAGGGGCCGTGGTTTCCAGGATGCGCGGGCTGGAACTGGACTTTCACAACCACGCCCTGTGGCATACCGGGGGCGTGCTGGCAGAAGAATGCAGCGAGCAGCTTTCTGCCTTTTTCCGGCGCAGGCGTGCCGAACAGGACCGGCTGAAACGCAAAGAGTGAGCCGCCCACGCCCCTGCAACGCCCGCTGCTCCCCCAAGCAAATACAATGGCCCGCCCCGCG
>CAYRLL010000006.1:49400-51898 GCA_964425115.1 uncultured Desulfovibrio sp.
GCTAGCCGCGCCCCTTGGTTCCGGCGGTCCCGGCGGCAGATGCCCCCACCGCGCATGATGCGCCGCAGCCGCCAAGGGGGGCCTTGTTCCACGGCATCATCACCAGCACGCGGGCCATTCCGCAGGTGCCTGTAAACCCGGCGAACATAAGCCCGCAGCCTATGAACAGGGCAAAGGCGAAGAAGAAGGACGAGACAAGCAGGCCGAGCAGCGTGAACAGGAACACCATGGCCCCCGCGCCCACCAGCACCTGCCGCTCTATGGGCATGCCTTTTTTTCCTTCATCTACCGGAAGCCCGGCCTTTTTCCAGCCTGCTATGCCTTCATCCAGCACGGCCACATCGCCCATTTCCTGAGCAAGCGACTCTGCGGCCTGCGCCGCCCGTGTGCCGGACCGGCAGACCAGAATGGGCTTTTTGCCCTGAACGCCCATTCCGGCCAGACGTTCTGCGTTTACAAGATCAAACGGCAGATAGACGGAACCGGGCAGCGATTCGCCAAGCACCTCGCCCACGGTGCGCACGTCTACCAGCAGGCCCGTGCCATCCTGTGCCATCTTTCGCGCGTTTTCCGGTGTGATATGGGATACGGAAGCCATATGTGCATCTCCTTGAAAGCCTCCGACCTGCGGAGGGATGATTCGATAAGGCCGCAACATACCCCCTTCGGGTATATTTTACAAACAAAACATGCGCCCTGCCCCGGCTGCCGTTTCAGAAGGGATGGGCGGACGCAGTTGCCCGAAAGCAGCAACCCGCATGCCGCCCCCATCCCGGAGGCCGTTCCTGCTAACAGCTTTTTCCCCTTGTGCAGCCACTGTACCACTTTCCGCTTGCGTGTGGGTACAAAATAGCTTAGAAACCAAATCCCTTCGAGGTGCCCGAAAGGATACACGAAGCAAGCGGAGAGGTAGCGAAGTCCGGCCGTAACGCGCTCGACTCGAAATCGAGTTAGGGGTTAATAGCCTCTACGTGGGTTCGAATCCCACCCTCTCCGCCATTAAGCATGTAAGCCCCTAGAATCACTGAAAGTGACTGGGGGCTTTACCTTTTGTGCTTCCCAACTGCTACACCAAGGTGCTACACCGGGAGCATGAAAGACGTGCCGAAACACACCCGACTACACCGCCGTGAAGGAAGCCGGAACTACTACTTCAGAGCCAAGGTTCCCGCCGACCTACTACCCTTCTACGGGGGTAAGCGCGAAATCTACTACAGCCTCAAAACCTCCAATCCTAGGGAAGCCTTAGAGCGTGTCCGTTTGGAGTCTGTGAAGCTCGATCAGGAGTTCGCAGAGAAACGCCGCCAGAGGGACACACAGCCTGTTCAAACCCTAAGCAAGGCAGAGATGGAGCGGCTTGTTCTGCTGATTGAACATAGCGTCCTGAACGCCGATGACGAAATGCGGACGGCAGGCGACTACGCTGGGCTTGAATTTGACCGGAGGCTAGCAGAGACCGAGCACCGAGTACAGAGAGCGCAGAAGGCGTTTGCCCGTGGCGACCTCGACCATGTGGAAGATGTGGTGCTTGACTGGCTACAGAGCCACAACATCGAGTTGCCTACCACGAGCGAGGAGTTCAAGGCACTGTCGTTCGCTGTGCTCAAGGCCGAAACTCGGCTTGCTGGGCAACTCAAGGCGCGTATGGATGGCAACCCCATTGAAACGCCGATCAAGCCTGTACCCCTTGGTGTCTCTTCAACTCCTCCTTCAGATGGGAACAGCCCCACCATCACGCAGATTCACGGCATGTGGGCAGCAGAACACCTCGCCGCAAACGGGCCACAGAAGACCGTTAACGACTTCGGAATCTACGTGAAGCGGTTCGTTGAGATTCACGGCGACCTTCCCGTCAACCAGATCGTCAAGGCACATGTCAGGGATTACAAGGACGCAATGCTTCGATACCCTGCCCGTCCTACTGGCAAAATGAAGAAGATGAACACGCCCCAACTGCTGGAGTACGTCCAGAAGCACCCTGACACACAGGTGCTTTCCCCTCGCACTGTGAATGACAGAGCACTGGGCGCAATCGGGGCTGTGCTTGGGTGGGCTGAAGAGAACGCCTATATCGAAATGAACCCGGCATCCAAGGTTAAGGTCAAGGCGGCAAAGGTCACCAAAACAGTACGCCTACCATATAGCGTGGACGACCTGAACGCCATATTCCGGTTCCCTGTTTACACCGAGGGTGACCGCCCCAATGCAGGAGCAGGAGAGGCAGCTAAATGGCTTCCGCTGCTGGCAACATTCACCGGGGCAAGGCTGGAGGAACTGGGCCAGCTTACCATTGACGACATTAAGGAAGAACGAGGGGTGATCTACCTCGACATGTCCACCCTCGATGAAGGGAAAAGGCGAAAGACTGAAAGCTCGAAGCGGCGTGTCCCCATCCACTCCAAGCTGATCGAAGTAGGATTCCTCGACTACGTGGAGGAAGTCAGGAAGGGTAAGGGGACAAGGTTGTTCCCCCTCCTAGTCGCCCAGAATGAGAAGCT
>CAYRLL010000007.1:0-50947 GCA_964425115.1 uncultured Desulfovibrio sp.
TAAAGAGGAACACCAATGGCAAAAATCATCCGTTTCACCCTGTCTCTCCTGTTTCCGGGGGTTGGACAAATGCTCGGGAACAACTGGAAAAAGGGAATCCTCTTCTTCCTTCCCATGGTGCTTGTAACAGCATTGGCAGGCGCTGCATCCCTCCACTCCGGCAATGATACAATACTGCTGCTTATGCTGCTGTTGGTGCCCAACATTGTCTTCCGCATATGGGCTGCCTGCGATGCCGCAGCCAGCAACGCCCTTCCCGATACACGCATACGTCCGGCGCAAAAAGTTGCCATCATAACCTGCTGCATCGCGCTTTCTGTTGCGGTAAACGCGTACGGTGATGAAGAAAGGATCACATCCTTCAAAATGGCCGCCGGAAGCGAGATCATGGAACCGGTTCTCCCGGCAGGAGCCAGAATCCTTGCCTCAGGCCCCAATCACTGGAAGGATGATACGCATACCGGCGACTTCGTCATCGTCCGCGTCCGGAACGCGCACTCCCGAAATGACAATCATTTTGTGCTACAAATCCACGGCGTGGCAGGCGAGCCGCGCCCTCTCTCCGCCACTCCGGGTACGCCGGGTACGCCGGAAGGGCCGGAAAACATGATACCGGCAGGGCACTATCTGGTCGGTGCCACAGACCCCCAGCGATTCCACATCATTGTCCCTGAAGAGGATATCCGGGCAAAAGCGCTGTGCGTGTACTGGCCTCCGAACATTGCCCAAAAGCTCTAACCCCGGTCCGGAAACGCCTGTTCCGCTGCACAGCATGTACAACGTTTTTTCTATGCAGCGCCCCGCCCCCCCTTGGCTTTTCCGCCACGGGCATTACATACCGCAAAGTGACCCTGCTGCAGCACAGTCCCGCATGTGCCGGAACACTGGACAAACGGACGGAAAAATCGCAGTCTGAAAAGAACCGCACATGGCAGCCCGTTCTTCGGGCTTTTCCGGCACCGCGCCGTGCCCGCCCTGTGTGTTTCCCTGCGGCGCAGTTGAATACCGGCCCCGAAGAAGCAGGGAAAACGGCAATGGCAACGCAAAAGGCACCCGCCTGCGCGTACCTGTAAACCCGCAACCTCCTGAACAGGAAAGGCCCATGGATTCTGCATCGGACATACCCGGCAGTCCGGTGGCATGGAACGGAGTATTCCTGACCGTGCCCAAGGACTGGACCCCCGCGACCATTGAACCCAGATATATCTCGTTCACACGCAACGCCACGGCCGCGCTCGAATGCAAATGGAGCCCGGAAACCGGCGTCATATCGCTGCCTCGCAAGCGCAAGGCCCTTGAAAGACAGATGAAGCGGGCAGAAGGATTCACCTTCGCCCCGGAAGCCGTCCCGCCGCACTGGCTGCGCGCGCTGGAGCGGCTTTCCGCCGACTTCGAAACCCTTCCCTTTGCCCACGCACTGGGCACCGGCGCGCTCTGTCTGCACCGGCCATCCAACACGTCTCTGCTCCTGCACTGCTACATCCGGCCGGACGAACCGCAGCATGACCTGCATGCCGTTCTCGCCAGCCTCGGCGTTTCCGTCCCCGGCACCCCCGTGCCCTTTGCCATCCACGACATGCAGTTCTCCGTTCCCGCAGGCTACGCGCTGGAAAAAGCCGAATTCAACCCCGGAAACACCTGCCTGCGTTTCTCGCACGACCGCTGCACCCTCACCGTGCAGCGACTCACCCCGGCTAACGTGGTGCTGCAAGGCCAGCCCTTCCGGGCGTGGATTCAGGAAACGCAGGATGTCCCGCTCTCCCACATCCGCAAAGACAAAACCACACTGCCGCAAGGGGCGCACAAGCGCTACCTGTGGCGGACAACGCCGCGCCCCTCGCTGCTGCAACGGCTCTCCTGCTTCAGGAACGGACTCAAGTCCGCCCGCGCCATGCAGGGCACCGCATGGGTCGCGGACGATGAAAACAAGCTGCTGCTGGTAACGCACGAATCAGCCACCACCAGCCACTGCGACGAACAGGCCTTCCGCACCGTGTGGCAGAGCGTGCGCGTATTCTGATGCCGCGCCCTATTCCGGGGAACCGTCCCCCGGCGTCTCCTGCCCGAACAGCATGGCGCGCAGTTCGGGCAGGCTGCGTCCCGATTTGCGTGCAAAGGCTGCCAGCGCCTCGTGCTCCGGCCGCGAGACCGTCACGTCGCCCAGCGTGTATTCCTTGGTCTCCAGCGGCCCCAGCCGCGTCTCGCGCACGCCGCCGCGGCGCTGCACCAGCACGCGCTCCACGCGGGTGCGGCGTATGCCCAGCGTGTGCGTATGCCGGAAAAAGGCCTCCTGCACCCCGGCCAGCCGCGCAGGCTCACACAGCACCCGCAGCACGCCGCCGGGCCTGTTCTTCTTCATCACCCCCGGCAGATACAGCACATCCAGCGCCCCCGCGTCCATGAGCACCCCAAAGCAGTAGCCCAGTTCCTCCCCGGAAAGATGGTCGATATTGCTCTCCAGCTGCACCACCTCATCGCGCTCCAACCCCTCCTCAGCACGGTCTTCCGCGCAGGCAGTGCGGCACGTCCGCGCCTCCAGCAGCAACACGCGCATGCCGCCGCCAGAATCCCGGCTGCCGTAGCCCAGCCCGCTGCGCAGCAGCACCCCTTCCGGCCCGTCGGCAAACCTGTCCACCAGCGCGTCCACCAGCAATGCGCCGGTGGGGGTTATCATCTCCTGCGTGAACCGGGTGGGGTACACGGGCTTGCCCTCCAACAGACGCAACGTCGCGGGGGCGGGCAACGGCATGGTGCCGTGGGCGCACTCCACCGTTCCCGTGAACCACGGCAACGGCGAGCAGACAACCTCGTCAACCGCCAGTTGCTCCAATGCCCAGAAGCAGCCCGCCACATCCGCCAGCGTGTCTATGGCGCCCACTTCATGAAAATGCACCCGCTCCACCGGCACGCCGTGCACCGCCGCCTCCGCCTCTGCCAGACGGCACAGTGCCGCAACGGCGCGCCCGCGCACGGCGGAAGATAGCGGCATCCGTTCCAGAATATCCGTCAGGTCGCTCAGGTGGCGCAGCGGCTGCGCATCGTCCCAGACCACATCCATGCGCCTGCCTGCAACGCCGCTCCTGCACACATCGTGCACCTCCAGCCGGGCGGCTATGCCCGCCCCGTGCAGCATGTGCTGCAGCGGCGCAAAATCCACGCCCAGCCCCGCCAGCCCCGCCAGCACCATGTCGCCGCCCAGCCCGTAGGCACAGTCCAGATACAGTGAACGCATTCATCTCTCCATTGCCTGCCGGCGGGAAAAACCACTCCATCAGGCGTTAAACAATGGTCCAGGGGCGGCGCAACCTCACGGCAGCCATGGCTCCACACGGACACTGTAACCACCGGAGCCTTCTCCGGCTGCGCGGAGAATGCCCGTTATCCGCAGTCCGCCAAGGCTGCCCGCGGCCGCATACCGCCTGCGGCGCAGTTTCTCCCCCCGAAAGGCGAGGAATTTATCTTGTTTGCCGCGCGAAAACGTGATTATACTAAACGTAAAGGAAATGAAACCAAAGGCATATGTGCCTATACCCGCAGCCTGTGCAGTTCCGGTGCGCGCCGCCGGAAAACGGACCGGCGCAACCGTCTGACAACAGGAATTTTTTCAGGAGGAACCCCATGCTTATCAGAGACTGGATGACCCGCAACGTCATCACCATAACGCCCGACACGTCCATGATGAAGGCCTCCAAGCTGCTCAAGGAGCACGACATCAGCCGCCTGCCCGTGGTGGATGAAGCCGGCCGCGTGGTGGGCATCGTCTCCGACCGCGACATCAAGGAAGCCTCGCCTTCCAAGGCCACCACCCTTGACGTGCATGAACTGTACTACCTGCTGTCCGAAATCAAGGTCAAAGACATCATGACCGTAGACCCCTACTGCGCCAAGGCTCTGGACACGGTGGAAAATGCCGCCGTGACCATGATCGGCAAAAAGATAGGCGGCATGCCCGTGGTGGACGAAAACGGCGTCATTCAGGGCATTATTACCGACAGCGACATCTTCGAGGTCCTCATCACCATCACCGGCGTGCGGTACGGCGGTGTGCAGTTCGCCTTCGAACTGCCCAACGAGCCCGGCACCCTCAAGCCCATCGTGGACGCCCTGCGCGAATACAACGCGCGCATCGTCTCCATCCTCACCTCCATGGGCAACCGCGAAGGCAGCACCGACTACCGCGTGGTGAACATCCGCATCATGCCCATGGAACGGGCCATTGAAAACAAGATTGTGGAAGACCTGAAGTCCCGCTTCAAAATGCGCTTCTGGGCGCGGGACAACGTGCACCCCCTGAGCTAGAATCCCTGCAGATGACCCGGCGGGGCGCGGTACACGCGCCCCGTTTTTTTTCATGGCCGCCGTGCAGAAGCCCCGGTTCGTCCGGCATGATATTCAGGGGTTGAAATTTCGATTTCCTTATGGCATGTAAGTCTTCGTTCACAGCGGAGCAGGACACCGCCATCTCCCCGCCTGCGGGGAACCGGCAGTGGTTCAATTTGTTGCCGCCAACCATTGACAAAACCCTTTGTCCGGTTTTAAGCAAACCATGGTTGGTATAGAACAACCGTCCTGCTCTTGAACGGATTCGTGTAATCATCTGTGTGGAAACAAGTAGCGGATAGCTACTTACTTTGGTTGCCGCGAGCTGAACGGCTTTCGGCATTGTATAGGCTCGATACATCGCTGAAGAGCATGTCCAAGGAGGACACAAATGGCTAATGTTTCTTTTAAAGGCAAAGATTTCGAAGTTGATGAAGACGGTTTCCTCTTGCGCTTTGAAGAATGGTCCCCCGAGTGGGTTGACTTCGTGAAGGAATCCGAAGGCATCGCAGAAATCACCGAAGACCATCAGAAGATCCTCGACTTCCTGCAGGACTACTACAAGAAGAACGGCATCGCCCCCATGGTGCGTATCCTTTCCAAGAACACCGGCTTCAAGCTGAAGCAGGTATACGAACTGTTCCCCTCCGGCCCCGGCAAGGGAGCATGTAAGATGGCTGGCCTGCCCAAGCCCACCGGCTGCGTGTAGTACGCAACGGTTTTTTATGCGCTTGCACGGCGGGAGCTTCGGCTCCCGCCTTTTTCTTTTCCGCAGTCAGGTCTGCGGACGCAAAAACACCCCGGCACAATACCATGCCGGGGTGTTTTTACGCATCCCGCCTCATCCCGCATAGCGCGGCAGGCGAAACACACATGGCGGAACACGCCTGAGCAATCAGTGCTCGGTGCCGGAATCCGCCTCCAGCAACAGCCTGTTCCACTCCCGCTCCCGCGAAATATGCTCGTTCTGCAATGCGGTCTTCACCGAATCCTGCGTGCGCCGTACGGTTCCGAAAAGCTCCTCCACATGCCCCACCAGCAAAACCATGACATCCGGCGGCACAATAAAATGCCCCTCTTCCGTCCGCTCCACATCCCGCAGGGTACCCGCAAACTCCGCAAAATTACGACCCAATCTTTCCAGCATCTCGTCCATGGAATTTTTCACCACGGCTCCTCCTGAACTGCAATATCGTTCCGCAGCCCCGGTCACGCTGCCCCGGAAACAGCGCAACACCGGTCGCATACGGCGGAGCATCCTGCGCGGGCAGTGCCGTGTGAAAGACAGTTATCACCCCCTTTCCGGCAGCCTGCACCGTGCCATCGTGCACCTGTGCGAGACCCTAGCCATGAGAGGTCGGACCAACAAGTATATTTTTTTCCCCACCTGCGGTCTGAGTTAGGAACATTCCCAAGCATCCCGGCAGGCGGGGCTATGAAAAAACTCGTGTCACTTGCGCAGCACATTATCCAGCCAACCCTGCTCCAGCGCCTCCAGCCACTGGGCGGGAATCTCGGGCACTGCCACTGCCCCCAGCGCCTCGGTTCCCAGCGTTGCCGCGCCAAGGTCCACCGCTGCAAAACGTGCCGCCTCTTCCGGCGCAAGCCGCTCCATGTCTATGGCGGGAAAATCTCCCCAGTTCGCGGGATCCAGTTTGGAAACCTGCGCGTCGGGCGAAAGCAGAAAGTCCATGACCACCAGCGCCCCGTTCACGTTGGGCGCATTGAACGGAACAGCGGTAAAATGGGTGTTGAATATGGACCCTTCCCGCATGACAAAGGTCCGCACCGTTGCCGGATACGTGCCTTCCAGGATTCTGGACTGCGCATGAACCGGATGGTACGCCATCATAAAATCCGTTTCTCCGCGCGCGAAAAGAAGCGCCAGTGCGGCAGGGTCCTTGGGATACGTCTGCCCGCCCTGCCACAGGTACGGCTCAATCTCGTTCAGGTACGCCCACAGCTTGGGGGCGTTCCGGTCATACAGTTCCTGACTGAACCCCTGCATATATTGCTCGTGCCCGCCCGTCAGGGCGTAAAACGCCTGCCGCATGAACGCGGATCCCGTGAAATCCGGCGGCTGGGGATAGGTGAATCTGCCCGGATTCCGGCGTACCCACTCCTTCAGCGCCTCAAAGGAATCGGGCGGAGTGTCCGTGCGCGCGCTGTCATATTCCAGCACAAACTGCGCTCTGCCGTAGGGCGCCTCATAGCCTTCCACGGGATACCCAAAATCCGTAGCCGCCTCCGCAGGGTCCACATACGCCGCGAAGTGGGGCAGCAGAGGCGTCACGGGCCCATACAGCAGGTCCGCCTCGCGGGCATTACGAAAATTCTCGCCATTTATCCATAACAGGTCCATGGTTCCCTGCGCCCTGCCCGCCGCCTTTTCCGCAAGCAGCTTGTTCACAAACACCGGGGCGTCCATGGGCACGCGCTCAAGTGTAATGCCGTACCGCCTGAGCACTTCGGGAGCCACATACTCATCCACCCAGCGGTTGGCATTGGCCATGCCGCCATACATGTACCACGCCACCCGGCTGCCGCGCGCCTTTTCCAGAATGTTCTCCCAGCTGCCTTCCGGAGCAGCCGCCTCAGGGCGCGCCTTGTCCTCATCCGCACCGCACCCGCCCAGCAGCAGGCTGCCCGCCACCAGCAGACACAGCAGAACCTTCTTCACCAGCATCCGGATATCCTCCCGTTTTCCATGGAACAAATAAAAAAGCATGGCCCGGCACCTCTATGCCCCTGCCTTGCTCTGTCGCACGTCCTCTCCGTTCCTCTTACAATCTTCACACGCCCTTCACACACCAATTTGGCCCCTCCCGCGCCCTTATCGCATTGGGCGCACGCCATCCCGCATCGGTGCCATGGCACACATCAAGGCTTCAGGGCGCGGCGCATACCTGCCCCCCATTGCCCACCAACAATCAATGCCACAAATAGACTGCATCGGGCAATATAATAGATGCCCGAAGAGGCCCCGCCTGCACACCGGCACAGGACACAGGGGCGTCACCGGCAAAACACATCAGACGTTGCGCTGATACGGCAGGCGAATGGTGAACCGCGTTCCCCTGCCGGGAACCGTATCCAGACTCACCGAGCCGCGATGGTTGTTGGTGATGATGAAGTAGGAAACAGAAAGCCCCAGCCCCGTGCCCTCTCCGGCCCGCTTGGTGGTAAAGAAAGGCTCAAACACCCGCCGGGCAACGGCCTTGGGCATGCCGGGCCCGTTGTCTTCCACCTCGAACACGGCCATGTCGTCCTGCACCTTGGTCCGCACGGTAATGACGGGGTTCTCTATGGGGGGCGTAGCATCGCCCATGGCCTGCGCGGCGTTTTTGAACAGATTCAGGGCCACCTGCTCTATCTCGGTGCGCACGCAGTGCACCGGGGGCATATCCTCCGCATACTCGCGGATAATGGTCACGGACTTGAAGTCATACCGCTTGTTCAGGTCGTAATCGGCCATGGCAAGGTCCAGTGCCCTGTCCAGCAGTTCGTCAAGCCGGGCCGCCAGATAGACAGATTCCCCCCGGCGGCTGAAATCCAGCATGTTGGACGTTATCCGGGCCGCCCGCTCCGCACACTCCCGGATACCCGATAAAAACCGCAGAATTCCACGTTCTTCCAAATACTTCCGCACATCGTCCAGCGAAACGCCCACCTGCTCCGCCGCAGTCCGGTTCGCGGGCAAATCCGGGTCAAGCCTCCTGTTAACATTCTGATATCCCTGAAGGATTCCACCGAGAGGATTGTTTATCTCGTGCGCCATCCCTGCCGCCAAACCACCCACGGAAGCCATTTTCTCGCTCTGCACCATCATGTCTTCCATGCGCTGCCGCTCCGTTATATCCAGTGCAAACGAAACAATCTGCGGCAGCCCTTCCGCGCTGGACATGAGCGAACAATGCACCAGCACGGTGCGCAGCTCGTCATCCTTTCGCCGCATGGTCCACTCGCGGCTCGCGTCCTCACCTTCCTGCAAAAAAAGATGAAAGAATCTGGTAAACTCGTTCAGGTCTTCATCCCGGAACAGCATGGAAAAAGCCGTCCCCGCCATGTCCTGCGGCACATATCCGAACAGCGCAGCAAACGCCGGATTCACATACACAAAACGCCCCGTGGCATCGCATATGGAAAGCGCAACAGGGGCCTTTTCCACAATACTGCGCAGATGCTGCTCGCTCCTCGCCAGCGCGGCCTCCACCTGCTTGCGCCGCGTAACATCGTAGAGCGACAGAAACAAACGCGACCGCCCTTCCATTTCAATGGGCGCGGCGTGCACCTCCACATCCTTCTCCTGCCCGTCCGCCGTGCGCTGCCGCGTTTCCAGAACACGTCCGCACGTACGCAGGGCGCGCCGGTACAAGGCCCGCACGGCAGCCTCACCCGCCACATGCAGGTTCCACAGGGTCTTGCTCAGCAGGGTGCCTCTGTCATGGCCGAAAAATTCCACCGCCGCGACATTGGCGTCCAGAATGGCTCCCGTTTCCGGGTCAGCCAGCAGCTTGGCAAACCCCACATTTTCAAACATGCCCCGATACAGCGATTCCTGCACGTGCAGGGCTTCTTCCATCCGCTTGCGGCTGATGATGCGCGAAAGGGCAAACGCAGCCTGCTCGAACAGCGTTTCCAAAGCCTCATCGTCGTGGGCATCACCGGCCCTGCCGGCATTGCGCGAAAAAAAGGTGCCAAAGACAAGCCTGTTGTCCGGTTCGGCAAAGGGAACAATGCACCCCCGGCCCACAAGCCGCGCCACCTCTCCATCCCCTCCGAAAACAAGGGGATACGCCGCCACATCCGGCATCCGGAGCGACTCGGCAAGGGTGCGCACATACTCTGTATTCAGGGCGTGCTCAATACCGGCCCTGAGCGGGGCGTAGACCTGTTCGTCTTCAAAGTGCCAGTGAATCTCCGGCCGCGAGCGCGTCCCCACAGGGCCGGAAGCAGTGCACATTCCCGGTGCTGCAGGCAAACCCGCCGCGTCTTTTCCTTCCCGCTTTCCACTCCCGGAGGTGCCGACGGGGCACGCGGGCGAAAGCCCGAACAGGGCAACCACAACAACCGGAGCCTGAACAAAGGCACTCACATTCCGCAGAAAGACAGCCACCACCTCGTCCACGGTTTCCTTTTCACCGGCCTGCACCACGGTTTCCCGCAGCATCTGCATCTGGCGGGCAAACCGCTCACTGCCGCGCAGGGCTTCCACCGCCTCCGTACGCCTGCGCGAAAGCTGCAGTACAAGCAGCAGACAACCACCGGTCACAACGGAAAGCAGCAACGCTATCCATAACGCGTTTATCCTGTTCCGCTCCCAGCCTGCCAGCAAGGACTCCAGCGGGTACGCGGCAGCAAAATGCACGGGCGCAAACCCCTCAACCGGCATAACGGCGACAACGTGGGTTTCCACGTCCGCCACATTGGCCCCTCCGTATTCCAGAAACTCCCGCGGGATGCGGGAAAAGGGATAGATGTCGCGCAGCAGCGAGGCAGGAGGCGCCGGGGCAGCCTGCCACACGGCATAGATGACGCCCCCGGTTCGCGACTGTACGCGGTCCTGCTGCGGAAGGTTTGCCCCTCCGCCTCCGGCCGAGAACAAAGCGGCAAAGGACATGTCCGGGCCAAGCACGCTTCCGGCATGGACACCCAAAGGAGCAAGCTGCAACTCCGCCACGGCCACTCCCCGCGTCCCCCCTCTGCCGGAGAGAACATTGTCCACCCGCACCGTCTTCCAGACAAGAACGGAGGGCTGCCCGTCATGGTGGTCCGCATTCCACGTTGCGGGACAGGCGAGCAGGCGTGTTTCCCCCTGGTCAGTACCGGAATCGGCTTCCAGACGGGTAAGGTCAGCGCAGGGCTGGCGTGTGGGCACCATGCGGTACAGCAATACGCCATCCTCCCCGAGCACATGGAAATTACTCAGCCGGGAAAACTGCATTGCACTGAAATGCATGGAAATTTCTCGAAGAAACAGGACCGGAGCACGCTCTGCGCCTCCTTCGGCACCGTCCGCCAACGGGTCCGCCAATTGGTCCGCCAGCGTCTCGGGAAGCTGCGCCAGCAACGTCTGGGCATGCCCCAGATCGCGCGCAAGGTCCGCTGCCACATGCGCAGCATGGGTCTGGGCACGGTCCTGCGCCTCTGCCACAATCCGGGTGCGTTCTGTCCGGGCATCGTGCACGGCATACCACGCGGCACAGGCAAAAAAGCCTAAACCCGCCAGAAGCGCCAGAAAAATGCTGATACCTCGTTGCATACTCGCCGCCCCTCCCCCAAACCGCATGCGCAGGCCCATTGCCCTGCCTACGCGCTGTATACCCGTGCTGTACCCGCGTTGCCCCCGCAGACAGCCCCCAACAGGCTCGGGCCGAATTCTCATCGGGTCTTCACCGGGTCGGCACCGGGCCCATTATGAGCCCGCACACAGCCGCATTTCACTGACAGCCGCAGAAGTCATCGGGGTACTTCATATACCTTTCACAATACGCCAAACAGCAACACATGTCACCCGCCACATGGAACCGCACGGGCATCAGCCTCCGCACGCGGCCAAGGCCGGAGAACGCGAGCAGCCGGCGCACAATGGCCGGCAGGTGTGTTGCAAGACGTCAGACACGGCAGGCGTATGGCAGATACGGCAAAAAGGCAGCCTGCTAATGCCCCAATTCCTTCAGGGCAAGCTGCTCCACGTAGGCGATGTGATCGTGCATTTCCCTAAAGGCGGCATCCGGGTCCCTGTCCTGCAACGCCTTGAGAATGCGTTCGTGCGTTTCAATGGCCCAATCCCGCCTGTGGTCGTTCTGCAGGGTAAAGTCCCGGCTTTCTTCCACAAGGTCATGGATACGGGTCACCATTTCCAGCAGCACGCTGTTTCCGGTGGCTGCCGCGATAAGCTTATGGAATTCGCAGTCCGCTTCAGACCCGGAATTACCCCCGTGTATCTCCGCTATCTGCACGTCCAGTTGCGCCCGCAGCCCAGCCAGTTGCGCATCCGTCACATGGCGGGCGGCAAGCGAGGCTATCTGCGGCTCAATAAGCTTGCGCAGTTCAAGCACTTCGGCCAGCTTTCCCCTGCACTTTTCCAGAGCCGTGGCCAACGGTTCTATGACCTGCTCTTCCTTCTTCTCCAGCACGTAGGTACCGTCGCCCAGCCTGCTCGTCACTATCTGCTGCTGTTCCAGAGCCCGTATGGCCTCACGCACCGAATGGCGCGAAACGCGAAATATTTCCGCAAGCCTGCGTTCGGCGGGCAATCTGTCGCCGGACTTGAGTTCACCCCGTTCGATCAGTTCGCGTATCTGGGCCACAATTTCCTCGTGCAGCCTCACCCGCCTCACCGTCTTGGGCGTCTCTTCTGTTCCCGGTTTCATCGCTATCCTTCCTGTGCACCGACAAGCCTGCCCGGCCTCGCAATACGCCGCAGCACGCCCGTGTGCCTTCTCAAATTGGTCCAACCGATATGGAACCCAAAAAACCAGCCTGTCAATGGCAAATCGACACGCGCACGCAGTATGCGACATATCCCCCGGCATCACAAGATAATCCGATGACAAACGCGGCATTGTGAATTACAATTCACAAAACTGCTGTATGGCCCTCGGGCATCCCGTGCCTCTGGCTGCACCGCATGCTTCATGGTATACAGAGAAGAAAATACGGAACGATGAAACCGAAGCCCCGGTCCTCCCGACTATGCCACGAGGAACAACACGCATGAACATACCCTTCTCCAGAAAATTGCTCATCATTCCGGCCATCGGCATAGGCATCATCGTTTTCATCGTTCTGGCCCGCACGGCCCGGGAACCGGAACGGACCGAATTTTCAGAGCGCGCAGCCGCGGTACGGGTCATCTCCGTGCCGCGGCTTGCCGTGGTGCCCCGGGTCATCGGATACGGCTATATTCAGGCCGGTCAGGAATGGCAGGCGGTAACCGAGGTAGCGGGGCAGATAGTGGAAATGCACCCCAATCTCAAAAAAGGCGCCCTGCTCCCCAAAGACACAATGCTGGTGCGCATAGACCCGGCCAAGCGGCTCACCGCCCGCGAGCAGTCCACTGCAGACGTGAACAGCCTGCTCGCCCAGCTCCGGGAACTGGAACAGACGGAACTGGATACCCGCCGCTCCCTCGAGGTGGAAAACAAGTCGCTGGAACTCTACCGCAAGGATTTCGAGCGCATGAGCAAGCTCATGGCATCCGGCACCATCTCCCGCTCGGAAATGGACGCCACGGAACGGCAGCTGCTCACACAGGAAAACAAGGTGCAGAGCTACAGGGCCACGCTGAACAATCTTCCGGCCCAGCGGCAGGCCCTGCTGGCAAACATCACAGCCAGCCGCAGCCGCCTGCAGGAAGCGGAGATAGACCTCTCCAAAACTGTCATCACCGCCCCTTTCGACAGCCGCATAACAGAGGTCACCATAGAACGCGGGCAGGCCGTCTCGCAGGGGCAGACCATCGTGCGGGCAGACTCCATAGGCCTTTCCGAGGCAGTGGCTCAGATGCCGTTGTACATGTTCCGGCATGTGGTGCCACGCGGCGGCAACCCCATAGCGCAGGACGGCAAACTGAGCACAGAGGCATTCCAGCGGTTCATGCGGCTTGATGCCAAGGTCCGCATAGACCTCGGCGGAGACAGGGTCACATGGACGGGCCATGTCGCGCGCATGAACGATTCCGTAGATGCCGCCACCCGCACCATAGGCGTCTACGTGGCGGTGGAAGACTCCTACATCAAGGCCGAACCGGGCAAACGCCCGCCCCTGTTGCCCAACATGTTCTGTGAGGTGGAACTGCAGGGCGAACCGCTGGAACCCGCCGTCACCATTCCCCGCTCCGCGCTGCACGGCAACGTGGTCTACGTTATGACGGCGGACAACCGCCTCCAGCGCCGCACCGTGGAAACGGATTTCGCGCAGGGCAACTTTGTGGTCGTGCGCTCCGGCCTTGAAGAAGGCGAAACCATCGTCCTTTCCGATGTCATTCCCGCTGCGGAAGGCATGCTGCTCTCCCCCGAAGAAGACCCGGAAGCCCTTGCCGCCATGACCCGCGAAGCGCTGGGCGAGGGGAGTGTCCGATGAAGCGCGTTCTGGAATACTTTGCCGCGCACCCCACGGCGGCAAACCTGCTCATGGGGGCCTTCCTGTTCATGGGCCTGCTGGCTGCCCCCAAGCTGCTGCGCGAAACCTTTCCCCGCTTCACACCCACGCAGGTGCAGGTTTCCGTGGCCTATCCCGGGGCCACCGCGCAGGATGCGGAAGAAGCCATCTGCGAGCGGGTGGAAGAAGCGTTGGAGTCCATAGCGGACGTGGCGGAGGTCACCTGCGAGGCGCGGGAAGGACAGGCAACCATCGTGGCGGAGATGGTGGAAGGCGGCAACATGGACCGCTTCCTCAACGACGTGAAAACAGAAGTGGACGCCATTAACGACTTTCCCGAAAAGGTGGAATCCCCCATCGTATCGCAGCTCAACCGCATGGATTTCGTCATGTCCGTGGCGGTGTACGGCCCCATGTCGCCCACGGACCTGAAAGCCTACTGCGAACAGCTCAAAAAGCGGCTCATGACCTCCACGGAGATAACCCAGATAACCATCGCCGGGTTCTCCGACCACCAGATACGCATAGAGGTCCCCGCCCGCGCGCTCATGCAGTACGGGCTTTCGGTGGCGGACATAGCCTCCACCATTGCCTCCCAGAGCGTGGACCTTCCCGGCGGCACCCTGCAGACGGAATCCGGCGACCTCCTCATCCGCTTCATGGACCAACGCAGAACCATCGCGGAGTTTGAGGATCTTATCGTGGTGGCGGGCAGTTCCGGCGCAGAGGTGCGCCTCGGCGACATCGCCTTCATCACCGACAGGTTCGAGGTGGATGAGGACAAAGTCGTCTTCAACGGACAGCGCGCGGGCATCCTGCAGATAAACAAAACGGAGAAACAGGATGCCCTGCGTCTGGTGGAACAGGCACAGGCTGTTCTGGAACGCGAACGCCGCGAAGCGCCGCCCGGCACAGGCATCGTCGTCACCCGCAACGTCTCGGACATCGTGGGCGACAGGCTGAACATGCTGCTGGAAAACGGCATGCAGGGGCTGGCGCTGGTCTTCCTCACCATGTGGCTGTTTTTCAGCTTCCGATATGCTTTCTGGGTTGCCATGGGCCTGCCCGCCTCCTTCCTTGCCGCGCTCTATGGCATGCAGGTCACGGGCATGACCGTGAATATGATGACCATGGTGGGCCTGCTGCTGGCCACGGGCCTCATCATGGACGATGCCATCGTCATTGCGGAAAACATCGCCGCCCACATCCGCCGCGGCAAACGTCCCTTCGAGGCGGTGGTGGACGGCACAGCCGAGGTGGCCGCAGGCGTCATTGCCTCCTTCGCCACCACCGTGGTCATCTTCGGAACACTGGCCGTATTCATGGAAGGCAATATCGGCAAGGTTCTGTGGGTCATGCCCTTCGTGCTCATTCTCGCACTGGCCGTCAGTCTGGTGGAAGCCTTTCTCATTCTGCCGCACCATCTCGCGCACTCGCTCGAAGGCATGCGCGCAGAGCGGCAGTCCCGGTTCCGGCAGGCCTTTGACCGGCGGTTCGAAGCCTTCCGCGAACAGGTTCTGGGCCGGCTGGTGGATACGGCCGTTACGTGGCGCTATCTGTTCGTGGGCGCGGTCATCGCCCTGTTTATTGTCAGCGTGGGCATGCTGGCGGGCGGGCGGCTCAAGTTCAAGGTCTTTCCCGCGCTGGAAGGCGACCAGATAGAAGCCCGCGTGCTGCTGCCGCAGGGCACCCCCCTTGCCCGCACAGAAGCCGTTGCGGAACGGCTGGTCGCCGCCATGCGCGAACTGGATGCCGAATACACACCGGCGCAGCCGCAGGGCCTGCCTCTGGTGAAAAACATCGCCGTGTACTACAACAAGAATTCCGACGCCAACGAGACCGGCCCCCATGTGGTCACCGTTTCCGTGGACCTGCTGGCCTCGGACCTCCGCACCATGCGGCTGGAAGAACTTACCGCAAAGTGGCGCGAACGCACGGGCACGGTGCCCGATGTCATTTCCATGGTGTGGAAGGAGCCCGTGCTCGGCCCCGGCGGCATGGCACTCAGCTTCCGTCTCATCGGCGAAGACCTGGAACAGCTCAAGGCCGCATCACTGGATCTGCAGCACTGGCTGAGCCAGTACAGAGGCGTAGTGGACCTGCAGGACGATCTGCGCCCCGGCAAGCCGGAACTGCGGGCCACTCTCAAAAGCGGAGCCACAGCGCTCGGCATGGACGCCAAGACCATAAGCTCCCAGCTGCGCGCCGCCTTCTTCGGCACCACGGCAACGGAACTGCAATACAGGGGAGAATCCTACGAGGTGGACGTGCGCCTTGCGCCTGAAGACAAGAACAGTCTGGCCGATCTGGACTACTTCCATGTCACGGACAAGGCGGGCAACCAGATTCCGCTGGGGAACGTGGCCGATCTGGAATACGGGCGCGGCTGGGCACGCATCGCACGCACCAACGGGCTGCGCACAGTTACCGTGGAAGGCGATGTGGACACCGCTCTGGCCAACGCCAACCAGATACGGTCAGATACCATGCGCCGTTTCATGCCGCAGTTGCTGGAAAAATATCCCGGCGTGCGCACTTCGCTGCAGGGCGAGGCCAAGGAAGGGGCAAAGACCGGCGGTTCCATGCAGACGGCGTTTCTCGTGGGCATTGTCGGGGTATTCATCCTGCTGAGCTTCCAGTTCAGCAGCTACGCCGAACCCATATGCGTGCTCACCGCCATTCCCATGGCCCTTGTGGGGGTCATATGGGGGCACCTGCTCATGGGGCTGGACCTCACCATCCCTTCCATCATGGGGTTCATCTCACTGGCGGGTATCGTGGTGAACGATTCCATCCTGCTGGTGGAATTCCTCAAGATGCGCATGGCAGAGGGCATGGAGCCTCTGCGGGCCGCTCCGGCCGCCAGCCGCAACAGGCTGCGGGCGGTGCTGCTCACCTCGCTCACCACCATTGCCGGGCTTGTTCCCCTGCTGGCGGAAACCAGCGTGCAGGCACAGGTGCTCATCCCGCTGGCGTGCAGCATCATCTTCGGTCTGGCCATGTCCACGCTCATGGTGCTGCTGCTGGTGCCCGCGCTGTACTGCATTCTGGACGACTGCGGCCTTACCGTGCGCTCGCGTGAACGCAGACGGCAGCAGCGGCTGGACGCGCAGCAGGCCATCTGAGCAATACGGACAACAGCTTCATGAACACGAAAAGCTCGTTCCTGAAGCTGCGACACTGAGAAAAATGCGCGGCACTGCGGTTTGCCACGCATCCGCACAGTCAAACGCAAGACGGGCCGCCGGAAGTACCGGCGGCCCGCTTTTCATAACGCTACCCGTTCACCCTGCGCCAAAAATCCGGCCATTGGGCCAGCAGGGCACGCAGGGCCTTGCCCCGGTGCGAACGCCTGTTCTTCTCGTCCTTGGGCAGTTCTGCGGAATGCCTGCCGTCTTCGGGGTCGATGAACAGCGGATCATACCCGAATCCGTTGTCCCCTCTGAAATCGCGGGCAATACGCCCCTCCCACGCGCCTTCGGCCACTATATGCGTGCCGTCCGGAGCACAGGCGGACATAACGCACCGGAACCGCCCGGTGCGCTTTGCGTCCTGTACAGGGGCAAGGGCCTCCAGCAGCTTTTGGTTGTTGCGGTCATCGGCAGAAGGACCGGGCAGGTCGGGCCGGTCATCGCTGTACCGGGCGGAATACACGCCGGGAGCACCGCCAAGGGCATCCACTTCCAGACCGGAATCGTCGGCCACGGCAATATGCCCGGTCAGCTGAGCCACTGTACGCGCTTTTTTCAGCGAATTCTCCTCAAAGGTTACCCCGTCCTCTTCAATTTCCTCTATATCCGGAAAGGCATCCAGCCCCAGCACGGTCAGTCCGTATCCGGCAAGCATATGCTCAAGTTCAGCTATTTTTCCTTTGTTCCGGGTCGCCAGCACTATCGTCGTCATGTACATCCTCTGTTTTTATCGGGCAGGCAGACGGCACAGGGCTGTTTCCGCCGTTTCGCTTCCCGTCCGCCCCGCCGGGCAAAATCCCTGCCGCTCCTGCGCCATGGGGCACCGCGTTGCCGTTTACAGCCGCAAGCTGCCCGCTGTTCACATGGGCCAGAATATGTTCGTCCGTCACAAATTCCCTGTCCGCCCCCTTCACCGCCAGCACCGGGGGCAGGTGCAGCGTTATGGAGGTGCCTGTGCCCTCCTTGCTGACCAACTCCACAAAGCCGCCCATCTCTTCCACAATCTTCTTGGTCATGGCAAGTCCCAGACCGGCGCCCTTGTCCTTGGTGGAAAAGAAAGGCGAAAAAACCTTCTCCCGCAGTGCATCCGGTATGCCGTGCCCCGTATCCTGCACCGTCACGAACACATGGGTCTGGGTCATGCCGGTGGTCACGGTCAGGGTCCCGCCCTTGGCCATGGCTTCTATGGCGTTCTTCACCAGATTGATGAGACACTGCTTGAACATGTCAGGGTCGCCTTTGGCCTTGGGCAGCGATTCCCCAAGGTTCACCAGAAAACGCAACCCCCTGTCATCGCAGCCTATACGCATAAGCTCCAGTGTTTCGGATGTCATGCGGTTCAGGTCTACCTCGCTTATGGAGGCATCTGTTGGGCGGGCGAAGTTGAGCGTTGTCTTGAGTATGGCGTCCAGCCGCTTCGATTCCTTGAGGATGATGTCCACCTTCTCCCGCGCCGCCTCGTCCAGCGAAGACGACCGCAGCAGTGAATTGGCAAATCCGCCTATGGCGAACAGCGGGTTGCGTATCTCATGCGCAATGTAGGTGGAAAGCTCGCCAATGGCAGCCATCTTCTCCGCCTGTTGCAGGCGTTGCTCCATGTGCGTGCGGTGGGTTATGTCCCGCCGCATCTCGATGATACGGTTTATGTCGCCGTCCTGTCCGAACACCGGATAGGTGTAGATGCGGTAAAACCGCACCTTGCCGTCCTCCGTCACCTTGGTGTGTATGCGCTCCGCCTTGCGTCCGGTCTGCAGGGTCTCGCGGAAGGTGCAGCCGCCCTTTTCCGGCGGACAGCAGAAACTGCCCCCGTCCAGCTGCCAGCAGCAAAGCCCTATGTAATCTTCCTTCACGCCGCCGCGCTGGACCACCAGCGAACGGTTCACATCCACAATGCGCCCGTCCGTGTCCATGAGCAGGATATCCTCGTCCACCTGATCAATGAGCGTGGCAAACAGGTCCTGCGCCTCCCGCAGGTCTGTCATGCAGGTGTGACACAGTTTTTCAGAAAGCAGCAGTTCCCAAATAAGCCCCGCCGCATCGCCGTGCAGCACGGAACACCCTTCCGGGGCGTCCCGGCGCAGGTCGCTCATGTAGGTGCCGTCATCGGAAAGATCAATGGCAAGGTTGACATCCGGCAGCGCCTGAAATAGGGCCGTGTGGGTCGCAAATCTGGGCAGCCCGTCAAATCCCGGAACCCCGTCCAGCACCTCATCCGGCACATGGGCAAGCCCCGCAACGGCTATCCACGGGAATCCTTCCGCAAAATCAGGCCGGCTCACGAGCTGCGCAAACGGCCCGAACGGTTTGCCGCCCCCCACGATAGCCACCAGAAACACCCTTGCGCTTTCCTGCCCGCTGCCATATTGCGCGAGTTTGATTACCATACAGCCTCCACTTGTGGCACACTGCGGTAGAAGAACATTCACAGCCTGCAAAACGGACACCCCCGGCATCCGCGGCACCCCCGCGCCGCCCCTTCGGATACGTTTGCACGCACTATACCCGGATTACACGCACATGATAAGCATTTATTCTGTAAGCCTAGGATGTCCCAAGAACAGGGTGGACACGGAATGGCTGCTGGGCGCCGTGCCCGGCCCCGTCACCGCCGTGAACAGTCCCGAAGAGGCCGATCTGGTGCTCATAAACACCTGCGGCTTCATCCGTCCCGCCGTGGAAGAATCGGTACGCACCATCGTGCAGGCCATAGACGATGTGGATACCGCCTCCAAACGCCCCCTGCTGGCCGTCACCGGCTGCCTGGTGGGCCGCTACGGTCAGGAAGGGCTGGCATCGGAACTGCCCGAGGTGGACCTGTGGCTCACCAATCTGGACATGGTCCGCTGGCCCGCCATGGTCGCACAGGCACTGGGCAGGGCACCCAACGCAAACCCCATGCGCCTGCTCTCCACAGGTCCCTCGTACGCCTACCTGAAAATCAGCGACGGCTGCGACCACAACTGTGCCTTCTGCACCATTCCCTCCATACGGGGCAGGCTTGCCAGCACCCCGGCCGAAACGGTGGAGCGCGATGCGCGGCACCTTCTGGCGCAGGGCGTGAAAGAACTCGTCTTCGTGGCGCAGGACGTAACCGCCTACGGACGCGAAACGGGCCTGAAGCACGGCCTGCGGGAACTGCTGGACCGCATTCTGCCGCTGGACGGTCTGGCCCGCCTGCGCCTCATGTATCTGTACCCCGCCGGGCTGACCAAAGATTTTCTGCACTACCTGCGCGATGCGGGCAGCCCTTTCGTCCCCTACTTCGATGTGCCCCTGCAGCACGCCCACCCAGATGTGCTCTCCCGCATGGGCCGCCCCTTTGCGCGCAATCCGCGTGAGGTAACGGACCGCATCCGCGAGGTATTCCCCCACGCGGCCCTGCGCACCAGCTTCATTGTGGGCTACCCCGGAGAAACGCAGGAACACTGGGAATACCTGCGTGCGTTCATAGAGGAAACCCGCTTCCACCATATGGGCGTGTTCGCCTACATGGCGGAAGAAGGCACCCCCGCCGCCGACATGCCGGACCAGATACCCGATGCGGAAAAAGAATGGCGGCGCGATGCGCTCATGGAAATGCAGGCGGAGATAAGCGAAGACATCCTCTGCGCCCACGAAGGCGACCGCATGGAGATTCTGGTGGATGCCGAGCACGGCGAATGGCCGGGACTGCACGTGGGCCGCACGTGGTTTCAGGCACCGGAGGTGGATGGCGTGACCTACATAAGCGGTCCGGACGTCGCTCCCGGCGCCCTTGTGGAAGCCGACATTGTGGAAACCCGCGAATACGACCTCGTGGCGCTTACCTAACCGGCTATTGCTAAAGCACGCTGCCGCGCTGCCGCGCATGTTCACCCCTGCGCACGTGCCTTCCTGCGCCCCCTTGCAGACAGGCCCGGGGATTGTATGCGGCCTCGATCATGCCTTTTTTTGAGAGGGCGGCGAAAATTTTTTTAGCAGTCAGCACGTGCAACCATACGGGGTTGTAGGGAATGGAGGGCATGCCCTCACCGCACGCACGGGCACGCCCGGGAACCGTGGCTGCAAATGCGCAGCTTCGGGCTTTTCCGGTTGAGTTTCCTTGCGCAATCTGCTAATACACCCAATCCCGACATAAAGGCCGGGAAATTTTTGTTGGTTGGAGGATTTCGTATGGAAACCATGGAAAATAACAATTTCGACGCTGACATCAGTTTCGAAGCTGCCCTTGAGGATTACCTCAGCTCCGATTTCGGCGATCTGGACGAAGGCTCCATCGTCAAGGGTGAAGTTGTCCGCGTGAGCGGCGACTACATCCTCGTCGATGTGAACTTCAAGTCCGAAGGGCAGATTCCTGCCGCCGAATTCGTGGGCCCGGACGGAACTGTTTCCGTCAAGGTCGGCGACAAGGTAGACGTCTTTGTCGTTCGCAAGAACGAAATGGACGGCACCATCACCCTCTCCTTCGAAAAGGCGAAGCGCATGCAGCTCTTCGACCAGCTCGAAGAAGTTCAGGAAAAAGAGACCACTATCAAGGGCCGCATCATGCGCCGCATCAAGGGCGGATACACCGTGGACCTCGGCGGGGTGGAAGCCTTCCTGCCCGGTTCCCACGTGGACCTGCGCCCCGTGCCGGACATGGATGCCCTTGTTAACGAAGAATTCGAATTCCGCGTTCTCAAGATCAACCGCCGCCGCAGCAACGTCATCGTATCCCGCCGCGTGCTGCTCGAAGAAGAACGCGATTCCAAGCGTTCGGAACTGCTGGTCAACCTCGAGGAAGGCCAGATAGTAAAGGGCAAGGCCAAGAACATCACCGAATACGGCGTGTTCGTGGACCTTGGCGGTCTGGACGGCCTGCTGCATATCACCGACATGTCGTGGAAGCGCATCCGTCATCCCAAGGAACTGGTCTCCCTCGGACAGGAACTGGAACTGAAGATCCTCAGCTTCGACAAGGAAAACCAGAAGGTTTCCCTCGGCCTCAAGCAGCTGGTCGCAGACCCGTGGCAGGACATCACCGCCAAGTTCCCCGAAGGCGCACGCCTGAACGGCAAGGTGACCAACCTTGTGGACTACGGCGCGTTCGTGGAACTGGAACCCGGCGTGGAAGGTCTTGTGCACATTTCCGAAATGTCCTGGACCCGCAAGCTGCGTCATCCTTCCCAGATGGTCCGCGTGGGCGATGAAGTGGAAGTCGTCATCCTCGGTGTGGATGAAGACAAGAAGCGCATCTCTCTGGGCATGAAGCAGATCAAGCCCAATCCGTGGGAAGTGGTTGCCGAAAAGTACCCCGAAGGCACCGTGCTGGAAGGCGTTATCAAGAACATCACCGAATTCGGCATGTTCATCGGCATAGAGGACGGCATAGACGGCCTCATCCATGTTTCCGACATCAGCTGGACCAAGAAGATCCGCCATCCCAACGAAATGTACAACGTGGGCGACACGGTACAGGCCAAGGTGCTCACCGTGGATCAGGAGAACGAAAAGTTCACCCTGGGCGTGAAGCAGCTGACCGAAGACCCGTGGACCAAGGTTCCCACCAACTACCCCGTGGGTGCCATCATCGAAGGTCTGGTGACCAACATCACCGACTTCGGCCTGTTCGTGGAAGTGGAAGAAGGCATAGAAGGCCTTGTCCACGTCTCCGAAATCAGCCAGAAGAAGGTCAAGTCTCCCAACGAAATGTTCAAGGAAGGCGTGACCATTCAGGCTAAGGTCATCCATGTAAGCGCGGAAGAGCGCCGTCTCGGCCTCTCCATCAAGCAGCTCAAGGACGACGAGGACCGCAGGAAGCCCCGCGATTTCCGCGCAGGCTCTTCCGAAGCAGGTCAGAACCTCGGCGACCTGCTGAAGCAGAAGTTCGAAGAGGATGCAGCCGAGTAAGCTGTCTTTTCAGCAGAAGCACCCGCTTCTGTTCGCCCTTATGCTCATATTGGCGGCCATGGCCCTTTTCGCAGGGGTCATGGCCGCCTTGCGTCATTCCGGCACCGGTGCACGGGGCGGCCTCTTCCGGGAGGACCGCCTCGGCCTGTGCCGCATAGAAGGCTTCATCGCAGACTCCGCAAAGGTCAACGACTGGCTGCGTGAACTGCGTGAAGACCCCGCCATCATCGGCGTTATGCTGCGCATAGATTCTCCCGGCGGTGCCGTGGCTCCCTCGCAGGAAATCTACAATGCCGTGCGCCGCCTTGCGCAGGTAAAGCCCGTGGTGGTCTCCATGGGCACCGTTGCCGCCAGCGGCGGCTACTACATTGCGGCGGCGGCAGACCACATCGTGGCCAATCCCTCCACCCTCACCGGCTCCATAGGCGTAAAGATGGAACTGGCGAATATGGAAGGCCTCATGGACAAGCTCGGCATCGCGCACGATGCCCTGACCAGCGGCGACCTGAAAAACGCGGGCAGCCCCTTCAAGCCCATGACGGACAAGGAACGCGCCTACCTGCAAGGCCTTGTCTCGGACATGCACGAGCAGTTTCTGGAAGCCATTGCGGCAGGCCGCAATATGGAACTGGAAGACGTGCGCAAATCGGCAGACGGGCGCGCTCTGACCGGCAGGCAGGCCATGCAGCTTGGGCTTGTGGACTCGCTCGGCGACATGGAAACCGCCTTTGAACGGCTGACAGAACTGTGCAACGCAACACAGTCCGCCCCCCTGCCGTATGTGGAAGGTCCGCCCAAGGAAAAGAGCTTTCTGCGCGACCTTCTCAGCTCCTATCTGGGCATAGAGCTGGACTCCTCCCTGCGACGACGATCGGAAATACGGTTCCTCTACCTGTAGCCTTCCGTCTGTCCGCAGTCCCGCCCGCGATTCCAGTCACACCGGAATCTGCGGCCATACAGCAACTCTCCCGCCATTGCCGCCTCAGCAACCGTTTGCCACTCACCACAGCAACGGGTACAGCACACGGGCGCAAAAAAACGGGTTGCCCGCAGTGCCCTGACGCACTCCGGCTGTACAGGAGCTTCCGCATGTCCTTTCCGCTCCCCGCCCCTTCCGCAAGCCCGGAAGAAATCATCGCGCTGGAACACGCCTCCCTGTGCGCATGGCCCGCACTGGAAACCGCCCCGGCTGGCCCCTTTCTTCTGCGGCAGGCCCACGGGTTCACCAAACGCGCCAACAGTGCGCTGCTCGCCTTTCCCCCTCCAGCCCCGCTCAGTGCTCCAGAGACCGCAGCCTCCCCCATCCTGCCCGATGCGCTCTTCCGCGACATCTGCGCGTGGTATGCCGCACGCAGCCTGCCGCCCCTGTTCCGCATACCGCAGGCTATTGACCGGGGGCTGGAGGCCGCCCTTGCCGCACGCGGATGCCCTGTGCAGGAAATCTCGCTGGTCATGAGCCGCCCGCTCGGCCTCCCCACGCAGCCCTTTCCCTGCATCCCCTGCGGTTCAGCCTGCACCGCACCGCAACCTTCGGAGCACCACCCCCGGCAGGTTGCCTTCCTGTCCCGCAGGGAATGGCTCAGCGCCGCACGGCACCTGCTCACGGATTCGCCTGCTGCTCAGGCAGCGCTGGAACAGATGCTCGTCCGGCACGCAGGGCATTGCGACTTTCCGGCCATACACCACGGCAGCACGGTCGTTGCCTGCGCTCTGGGTGTATGCATGGACGGCATGTACGGGCTTTACAGCATCCGCACGGCAAAAGCGTGCCGCAGGCAGGGATGCGGCACCGCGCTTGTATCCGCCATGGTGCAGCAGGCGCAGCAACTCGGCGCGCACACGGTGTGGCTGCAGGTGCTTGCCGCCAACGCTCCGGCCATCCGCCTGTATGAACGGTTCGGATTCGCTCCCCGGTACCGCTACTGGTACCGCTCGGCCTGATCCCTTCCGCCGCCCGCACCCGCTCGGGTTCACAGAACCGGCCTGCGCCTTGCCGCTGGCGGGCCATGCAGGGCTGTGCTAGATTACACGGGCATGGAACCGATGAATGCCCTGTACGGGCATTCCCGCGCCAATGCTCACGCTTCCCCGGAGGGCCTCATGTTCACACGCGCCAGCGGTCTGCTTCTGCACATCACCTCGCTTCCGTCCCGCTACGGCATAGGCGACATGGGCCCCGCCGCCCGTGCCTTTGCCCGCCTGCTCCGCGAAACCGGCCAGTTGTACTGGCAGTTCCTGCCCCTCGGGCCCACATCACCCGCCATAGGCAACTCTCCCTATTCCGGCTGTTCGGCCTTTGCGGGCAACCCGTTGCTCATCAGCCCGGAAATAATGGTGGAAGACGGCCTCATCTCATGGGCGGATGTAGACTTTCCGGTACTAGGCACCCCCGGCAGGGCAGATTACGCGGCAGCGGAGCAATGCCGCACCAGAGTCCTGCGCGCGGCCTTTGAGCGCAACCGCCACTGGCTGGAAAACGACCATGACTTCAAAACATTCCGGGCGCGGAACGGCTGGCTACAGGAGTATGTCCGCTTCGTCACCATCAAGAACCATCATGGCGGTGCCATGTGGTCGCAATGGCCGGATTCTCTGCGGTTCCGCGATGCTCAGGCCCTTGCCCGGTGGGATGAAGACCACGCGCAGGAACTTCTGTACGAATCCTTCGTGCAATACGTCTTCTTCCGGCAGTGGCACGCCCTGCACGACCATTGCAAAAATCTGGGCGTGCGTCTGGTGGGCGATGTGCCCATCTACGTCACCTACGACAGCGCGGACGTATGGGCCAACCCCCAGTTCTTCAAACTGGATGAACAACTGGCCCCCGTAAGCGTGGCCGGTGTTCCGCCGGACTACTTCAGCAAAACCGGGCAGCGCTGGGGCAACCCCGTCTACGACTGGGAAGCGCTGGCACAGGATGGCTTTGCATGGTGGATTCAGCGCATGGCGCACAACTTCGCCATGGCAGACGTGGTGCGTGTGGACCATTTCCGGGGCTTTGCCGGATACTGGGAAATTCCCGCAGAAGAGGAAACCGCCATCAACGGCCAGTGGGTAGACGCGCCGGGCATGGCCCTTTTTGCCGCCCTGAGCCGCCATTTCACGGTTCTGCCGCTCATAGCGGAAGATTTGGGCGTCATCACGGCGGACGTGCGGGAACTGAAAAACGCCTTTCACCTGCCGGGCATGAAGGTGCTGCAATTCGGCTTCGGCGGCGAACGGCTCATAGAGAACCCGGACTCCCCCATGAACCATGAACGCCACTGCGTGCTCTACACAGGCACGCACGATAACCCCACCATGCGCGAATGGTTCACGCGCGATGCGGGCGAGCAGGGCCGGTCAAACTTTTCCACCTTTGCCGGTTGCGCGGTGGGAGAATCCACCGTGGCAGATGTGGCCATGCGCATGGTCATGTCCAGCGTGGCAAACACGGTCATCCTGCCCGTGCAGGATGTGCTGGGCCTTGGCGAAGAGGCCCGCATGAACACGCCTTCCGTTCCTGCGGGCAACTGGGAATGGCGCCTGCGTCCGGAAGAACTGGACCCCGCGTTCTACCGCCAGCTTGCCCGCATGACGGCTTTCTACGGACGCAATACGTAGCGCACGCAGCGTCTCTCTGCGCACATATGGAGGAATGCATGGACAAACTCTATATCGCCATGGTCGGCCTGCCCGCGCGGGGCAAGACCACGGTCGCCTCCAAATTGCAGGAAGGCCTTGCGCAGGAAGACCTGAATGTGCGCATCTTTAACAACGGCGACCTGCGGCGCGAGTTTCTCGGCGCAGCCTCCTCGCGGCCGGAATTCTACCACCCGGACAATCAGGACGGGCGCGAGGCCCGAGACGAACTGGCGCGCATGAACATGGAGCGTGCGCAGGCTTACCTCGCAGCGGAAGGCGATGTGGCCATTCTGGATGCCACCAACGTGAGCACCCAGCGCAGGCGCATGCTGGAATCGACACTGGACGATCATCCCGTTCTGTGGGTGGAGTGCGTCAACGACGATCAGGAACTGGTGGATGCCAGCATCCTGCGCAAGACAAGGCTGCCGGAATTTTCCGGCCTCACCGAGCAGCAGGCCATAGCCAGCTTCAAACGCCGCATAACCTATTATGAAGATATCTACGCCCCGCTGGGGCGCGAACGGTTCTGGGTGCGGGTGGATTCGCTCACCAACCGCATCATGGATGAACAGGTGTTTCATTCCGTGCCGCACTACGTGACCATCCGCGACATCCTTGTCTCGGACTGGATACGCAACCTCTATCTGGTACGGCACGGGCAGACCCTGTATAATCAGGAGGGACGCATCGGCGGCGATTCAGACCTCACCCCGGAAGGATTCGAACAGGCAGAGGCGCTTGGCCGCCATTTCCACGGCTTCAGCATCCCCTACGTCTTCACCAGCACCCGCAAACGCTCGCACCAGACGGCCGCCCCCATCCGCAGGGGGCAGACCCGCTGCACGGTAACCGCTCTGCCGGAATTTGACGAGATAAACGCCGGCATCTGCGAGCACATGCGCTACGAAGACATCAAAAACACCCTGCCGGAAGAATACCGCAGCCGCCAGCGCGATAAATACAACTACGTATACCCCGGCGGCGAAGGCTACGTCACGCTTAAGCCGCGCGTGGACAGAGGGCTGAAAAAGGCCCTGTTCCTGTCAGGCAACGCAGAGGCCCTCATGATTGTGGGGCATCAGGCCATAAACCGGATGATTCTCTCCCACTTCCTCTTCCGCAGAACGGAAGACGTGCCCTACATCTATATCCCGCAGGACCAGTACTTCCACATCACATCCACGCAGAAGAAGAAGCTGTTCGAGCAGATACGCTTTACGGGCAGACGCGAACGGCGCACCCCGCCCGCCGCCTGACCAGCTTTGACCTGACCAGCTTTGACCAGCCCCGTTTTGACCAGACCGGTATTGACCCGGCCGGTATTGACCAGACCGTTTTGACCCGGTCGGGCGGAATCAGAAAACCTTGCCGGGATTAAGCACGCCGTTGGGGTCAAACACCCGGCGGATGCCCTGCTGCAAACGGATGGACTCCGGCGAAAGCTCCATGGGCAGCAGCCCCTTTTTTGCCTCACCTATGCCGTGCTCGCCGGAAAGGGTTCCGCCCATATCCAGCACCTGCCGCACAATGGCGCGAATACCGTCATCCACACGGTGCTTTTCGCTACGCTCAGGGGCCGTGACAATAAGATGGATGTTGCCGTCTCCCGCATGGCCGAAGCAGAAAATATCCAGCCCGAATTCCGCCTCAAACCCCGGCACCAGTTCAATGAACGGGGCAATGCGCCCGATGGGCACGGCAATGTCCTCTGAGATGGTGATGGGCGCATGGGCCCGTATGCGGGTAGAGGTGCGCCTGCGCACGCCCCAAATGCGCTCCCGCTCCTCATCCGTGCCGCCGGGCATGGTGTGGGTGGCTCCCGTGGCAACGCATATGCCCTTCACCGCCTCCATTTCGGCGGTAATCTGGGTACGCGCTCCGTCCAGTTCCACAATCAGCAGCGAGGCAGTGCTGCCCGGCACGCTGAACGGCAGGTCGTCTCCCGCCAGTTGCAGGCACTTGTGGTCAAGAAATTCCAGAGCAGAAGGCAGGTGTCCGGCGGTAAGAATGGCGGTCACGGCGCGCATGGCGTCCGCCATGGAGGCAAAAACAGCCGCCAGCCCCACCGTGGCGGCGGGCAGCGGAATAAGCTTGAGCGTAAGCCCGGTAATAACACCAAGGGTTCCCTCAGAACCGCACAGCAGGTGCGCCATGTCATAGCCCACCACTCCCTTGCGGGTCTGCACCCCGGCGCGGATGCGTTCGCCCGTGGGCGTAACCGCCTCCACCCCCAGCACGTAGTCGCGGGTCACGCCATATTTCACACAGGCAGGGCCGCCCGCGTTGGTCGCCACGTTGCCCCCGATGGTAGAAGCGTCCATCCCCGCCGGGTCCGGCGGGTAAAACAGTCCCTTGGCTGCTGCGGCGTCACGCAGGGTCTGGGTAATCACGCCCGGCTCCACCACAGCCACCAGATTCTCCGTATCAATGGACACAATGCGGTTCATGCGCTCAAGAGAGAGCACCACCCCGCCGCCCAGAGCCACGCAGCCGCCGGAGGTTCCGGTGCCGCCGCCGCGGGGAATCACGGCAAACCCATGCTCGTTGGCAAGGCGCATAACCTGCTGCACGTCCTGCGCGCAGTCGGCCAGCACCACAAGGTCCGGCACCGCCGTGTAGCTGGATGAATCACGGTCGTAGGGCTCGCCGGGGTTTTCCAGAACCTTGGCTGCGCCAAGGGCGGCAACCAGCGCCGCCCGCGCCCTGCTGTCCGGGGAAAGGGAGGAGGAAGAAGTCATGAGCGCACTCCTGCGGCTGACGCAAAAACGGATGAACGGCTACTTCTGGCGTCCGAACCCCGGAATGTACAGGGCATCTTCAAAACGCTTGAGCAGCCATGTGGCTATGGAGACAAGAAACAGGTAGTACAGGGCCAGCACCATAAAGACCTCGGCAAAGCGGAAGGTCTTGGCGGCAATGGCCCGCGCCTCGCCCGTCACTTCCATGCAGGAAATGAGGTAGGCAAGCGAGGAATACTTGATAAGATAAATAATCTCGTTGCCGCATCCCGGCAGTGCCCTGCGAAAAGCCTGCGGCACCACTATCCATGTCACGGTCTGCAAACGGCTCATGCCCAGCGCCGCCCCGGCTTTAAGCTGCCCGTCACGGATGGAAAGCAGCGCCCCCCGGATATATTCCGAATGATAGGCCGCACTGCACAGAATGAAACAGGTCACGGATGCGCCATACGCTTCGAAATAGATGCCAAAGGCCGGAAGGCCGAAATAGAAGATGAACAGCTGCACCATAAGCGGCACCCCCCGGAACAGGGCGGTGTAGCCGTCAAAGATGCGGCGTGCCGCCGTGCCGCCGAACACGCGCAGCGTTCCCACCACAATGCCCAGCAGGGTGCCGAACACGGCGGAGGGAACTATCAGCTTGGTGCTCATCCACAGCCCCCTGTTCAGGGCGGGCAGGAGCATGTCCAGAAACTCGGTTTCCACTAGCACATCTCCTGATACAGGTCGGAAAGACGGCTGCAAAAATCCGCCGTGCGCGTTCCGGCCCCTGCGGCAAGCAGTGCGGCGGGGCTGCCCTGCTCGATGATGGCCCCCTGCTGCATGAAAACAATCTCGTCCGCCAGCGCCCGTGCAAAATCCATCTGGTGCGTTGCCATAACCATGGTCAGCCCGCTCTGGGCAAGATCGCGGATAACAGCCAGCACCTCGCCCACCAGTTCCGGGTCTAGGGCAGAGGTAGGCTCGTCCAGCAGCAGCACGGTGGGGTCCATGGCAAGGGCGCGGGCAATGGCCACGCGCTGCTTCTGCCCGCCGGAAAGCTCCGCCGGATACAGGTGCATCCTGTTGCCCAGTCCCACACGCTCCAGCTCCGCCACGGCACGCTCATGCGCCTGTTTGCGGCTCATGCCCTTAACCTTGCGCAGGGCTATGGAAACGTTGTCCACGGCGCGCAGATGGTCAAACAGGTTGAAATCCTGAAAAATCATGCCCACATGCTGCCGATACTCGAAAAGCCGCCTCCTGTGGTCCAGGTCCACCTTTTCGCCGTTCAGCCATATGTTCCCTGAATCCGGGTGGATAAGACAGTTGATGCTCTGCAGAAATGTAGACTTTCCCGCACCTGAGGGCCCGATGAGCACCTTAAGCTCCCCCTTGTTCACAGACAGGGAAACATCCTTCAGAATGCTCTTGCCCCCAAGGGTCACACGAATATTTTCAACACGCAGAACAGGCGTCTGGGTCATGCTATGCATCCTTACTGGGTATAACCGGGAATACGGACTTTCTTCTCAAGGGCAAGCAGCAGCTTCACGCCCACAAGGGTGATGATGAAATAGAGCACCCCCGCATTGATGAACAAGGCCAGATGCTCGTACGTGCGCGATGCCACGAAGTGCGTGCGCGTAAAAATATCCATGGCACCCACCACGTAGGCGAGCGCGGAATCCTTGAGAATGATGGAATACTCGTTGGACCAGCCGGGAATGGAAAGGCGCAGCGCCTGCGGCAGGATAATGGACACAATGCCCTGCCTGTCGCTCATGCCCAGTGCCCGTGCCGCCTTGAGCTGTCCCTGCGGCAGCGACTGAATGGCCCCGCGGAATATCTGCGACTGGTAGGCGGCGCTGGTGAGTCCCAGCACCAGAGAAACGGCGGATATGGCGTTCAGGTCCAGATTCAGCAGATCAAAGATGCCGAAATAGAAAAGGAACATGAGCACCAGAATGGGGACGCCGCGAAAGAACCACACGTACAGGCCGATGAGCCAGCGCACCGGAGCCGGACCGTATACCAGCCCTACCGCCATGGGCACACCCATCAGCAGGCCCAGCCCCATGGAAAAGCAGACTATGGCCAGAGAAACGCCCGCTCCCTGCAAAATGAAGGGCAAGGCTTCCATGATTACGGAAATTTGCTGCATGATTCGTTGTGTGGAAAACCGCGCCACGCGGAAAAAACGGCTTTCGCGCTCCGTGCTTGTATCGTTGTGCGTGCACGGACGCTATACAGAAAAAAAGGCCGGAAGGCGACAGGAAATCTCCTCCACCTTCCGGCCACAAAAGCCGCGTAAATCAGGGATTAGTGGGAGCCGTCCTTCAGGTGCTTGGCCTTCAGTTCTTCCCAGTAGGGGTCAGCCATGAGCAGCTTGAGCCCCTTGTTGATGGTCTCAAGCAGTTCTGCGTCATCCTTGCGCACTGCCACGCCGAAGAACTCGGGCTCGCCGAATTCGCCCACAATCTCAATGTCCTTGCCGTGCGCAATGGCGTCATTGGCAGGGGCGATATCCATGGCGGCGGCGGGAACGCGACCGTTCAGGATATCCATGATGGCAAGCGGAGCGGAGTCATAGTACTTCAGATCATAGCTGTAACCGTCCTTGCCGGCCATGTTCTGCAGGGCGTCCGCTTCGGAGGTGCCGGACTGCACGCCCAGAGCCTTGCCGCCCTTCATCACGCCGTCAACGGTAAGGCCGGAGCCCTTCTTGGCCACGATAACCTGTGCAACCTTCCAGTAGGGGTCGGAGAAGTTCACCTGCTTGGCGCGCTCTTCCGTAATGGACATGCCGGAGTACACAAGGTCAATCTTCTTGGAAACCAGGCTCTGCACGATGGTGGACCATTCCATGGGCTTATGCTCCACGGTAAAGCCCATCTTCTCGGCAATCCAGTTCAGGGAATCCACATCAAACCCGGCGGGCTTGCCGCTGGCGTCAATGTAGCCGAAGGGGGGGTAGTTGGCGTCAATGCCGTTCACATAGTGCTTCTGGGCAAAGGCCATGGAACCGAAGAGCAGAACAAAGCTGAGGGCGGCAACAAGCAAAGTGCTTTTTCTGAGCATATCCTTCTTCCTTCCTGAAAAATGGTGACGTCCAAAAGGGACCGGACGGCTTACAAAAATTCACTGAACCGCCCGAAAATCCTGTACATCAGAATCCGCTAGCAGAAACCCGCACAGCACGCAAGCATCGCAGGCGACAAATTTGGCAATTCGGAATTTCCGTGGTATTGCGCCCCATACCCTATTGGCCGGGCAGCATGGCGCAAGTGCTGCAACTGCAATGAAATGTGGCACCCCCACAGGATTTGTCCTTTTCTCGCCACACAAATATGATACGGATACAATGCGCCGCCCGGCATGCACCACTGAGACCGTTCCGCAATCCCGTTTCAAGGAGATCGCAAGATGAAGACATCCATCGGTGCCAAAACCATAGCCTACCCTGCCCCCCTCTTCCTCGTAGGGTCTTATGACCGGGAAAACCGCCCGAACATCATGGCTGCCGCATGGGGCGGCATCTGCTGCTCCAAGCCGCCCAGCGTGGCCGTTTCACTGCGCGCCGCCACCTACACCCACGGCAGCATCATGGAGCGCGGGGCCTTTACCGTGAGCATCACCCCCCGCGCCTTTCTGGAACAGGCGGACTACGCAGGCATTTTTTCCGGAAGAGATGAAGACAAGTTCGCCGCGCTGGGGCTTACCCCCATCAAGGCGGAATTCGTGGACGCCCCGTACGTGAACGAATTCCCCGTGGTGCTGGAGTGCGCCCTGACCCAGACCGTGGAAGTGGGCTTGCACACGCAGTTCATAGGCGAGATCAAGGATGTGAAGGTGGAAAAAAACATGCTGCGCGAAGACGGCCTGCCGGACCTTCTCAAGGTGGACCCCGTCATCTTCACCCCGGTAAGCCGCGAATATTACGCCGTGGGCGATTTTCTGGGCAAGGCCTTTTCCATGGGCAAACGCCTCAAGCGCTGAGACGCCGCCCCGTGCGGTCATCCGCACGCCGCAACTCCACTCATACCGCCTGCAATACCAGTTTGGCCGTGCGTAACTGTTCGTAACTGTTCATAACTGTGCGCCGCACTCAGTAAAAAAGTGCGGCGCATTTCTCATTGCCCCTGAAGAGTAAACCTGTATGATGGCGGCAAACTATATCGTACGGAGGAATCTCACATGGCCGAACTGCTGGAGCAATACGGCGACACACTGGTCCTGTGGGCCGCGAAAAACGGTACCAACATCGTTGTTGCGCTGCTCATCCTCATCATCGGCAACTGGGTGGCCGGCCGCCTTGCCGACCTGCTGCGCAAAGCCATGGAACTGAAATCGCTGGACCAGCTGCTCATCAACTTCCTTCGCGGCGTGGCCTACTACCTGTTCATGGCCACGGTGCTTATCGCGGCAGCCTCGCAGGTGGGTATAGACACCACCTCGTTCATCGCCATTCTGGGTACTGCGGGCCTGGCCATAGGTCTGGCCATGAAGGACAATCTGGGCAACTTCTCCTCCGGTGTCATGCTTGTTCTCTTCCGCCCCTTCACCTTCGGCGACTTCGTTCAGGTGGCCGGAGTATCCGGTTCCGTGGTGTCCATAAACCTGTTCAACACGGTGCTCAAATCGCCGGACAACCAGCGTATCATCATTCCCAACAGCCTCATCATGGGACAGGTGATCACCAACGTCACCGGCAACGACACCCGGCGCATAGACCTGACACTGGGCATAGGGTACGGCGACAACACGGCCAAGGCTCGCGAGGTCATCACCGCCGTGCTGGATGCGGAACCAAAGATTCTCAAGGACCCGGCCTACACCGTGGCTCTTGCGGAACTGGCAGACTCCAGCGTCAACTTTGTCATCCGCCCGTGGGTGAAGACATCGGATTACTGGGATGTGCGGTTCCGCCTGACCGAGGCCCTCAAGCTGGCACTGGACGCCAACGGCATCAGCATTCCCTACCCGCAGCGCGAAGTGCACATCCACCAGCATGGTGCGGTGAAAGCGGCAGAGTAGCGCGGGTACCGCAACAATCAGAGTGCGGGGCGCGCATCGTGCGGCGTGCAGTCACGCAAACTCACTCCACCCAGAGCATCCGTTCCTGCGTTTTGGGATCAGGAACAATGCCCCAGCGGGCCATCTCCTTTTTGCTGAACACCAGAACGGGCTGTGTCGTTTGCGGCACAGCCCCGCCCTGATCGCCCTCAAGCAATGCACGGGCAAGCGACGCCGCCGCCCGCCCCTGTTCCTCGCCGCGCATGACAAAGCCCCCGGCCGCCTTGCCCGCCCCTATGCTGAAATCCCACAGCGCGAAATAAGGCACCGGAGAGTGGGCATGCATCCACGACATCACAGCCTCGTCCGCCACCACATCCCCGTCCTGTGCATGCAAGGTGAAATACGTCCCCAGCAGAATGGCATCATACCCTTCTTCCGCGCTGTGCAGCACCATCTCCTGCCATTCATGGTACGAGGCCACCAAGTGTATCCTGCATTCGGCGTTCTCCACATAAAAATGCTCTTCACCGTCCAGCAGGTCAGCCATCACGGCGGCAGCCGTGGTGCTCGCGTCAAACAGGGCAAGCACCTTGCGGAACCCCGGTCGCAGTTCCGAGAGCAGCAGCACAGAGCGTTTGACCAAAGGGCGCTCCAGCACCCCCAGCACGTTGGGAGCCCCGTACAGACCGTACCCGCGTGGGTTCCCGGTCACTCCCAGATAGACCACCGGCACTCCCTCGCCCACAAGGCGGCTGCCCAGCAGGGCTGCCGCGTTGTCGTCCCCAAGAATCACGAGATCCGGCTTCAGTTCGTGGTAAAAGGCAAACGCGGCCTCCGCCTGATCCAAAAACTGTTCCCGCGGCAGCCGCTTGGTGTCCATCTGAAAGGAATGCAGGTCCACTCCGTCGCCCAACCCGGCCCGTATGCCTGCCAGATAGGATTTATCCCATTGAAATTCGGCGTGGTAACTCTCTATGACCAGAACGAGCGGGCGACTGGCCCCGTCCGGTACTTCTTGCCCTCCTCCGGCGCCCTGTCCATTCTGTCCGTACTGCTCACCCGGCTGCCCCTCACGGGTCCCGTTTCCGGGCGTATTGGCCGCCTCAACACCGGCCGGCAACACTGCGGCCCAGCACACCGTGCTCAACAACATCGCCGCCACCAGCCATATCAGATGCCGCCCAACCCCATTCCGCCCGAACAGCTTCTTCATGGTGCCTCCCGGCTGTCTCACGATGTACCTGCCTTACAACGTGCCCGACTCAAGACATGCCCGACTCACAACGTTCCTTGTCCCATGACGTAGTTGGCCCATGATACCATATCCGCTGCGGGCTACAAGCCGTCAGCCAGCTACCTTCTCCCGGTGTCCTGTCATCGGCCCTCCGGTGCCTTCTGAGCCAGTCCCCTGTTTCTGCCTATAAACGGCCGCAGCAGGGGGCCGTCCTGCGCCGGCCTGCCCACCAACTGCGGCAGGTACCGGCGCAGAAACACCACGGCGGGCACGCAGCAGGCCAGACTCAGCAGCGTAAAGCCGCTTCCCGCCGCCGTAACCGTAAACGGATTGACGGGCAGGCTCTCCATGAACCACGCGGCAAACGGCCCGTTGAGGAAATGATAAAACACCCCGTTCAGACAGAAGAAAATAAGCGTATTCTCTCCCAGATAGCGCAGCGAACCGTTATTACCGCACAAAGAGGCTGCCAGCAGAAGCATCACGCTCCCCGCCAGCGCCGTAAAGGGGAACCAGAATATGTGCCCGTGCCCGCCCAGCACAATGACCACGGCATCAAAGAAGCGGAACGGCCCCTTGTTCAGGGTAAAGGTCAGCGCCACGATAAAAGCGCATGCGGCCATCCCTCCCAGCAATGCGGAAACGGAAGGCCTGCGCAGCAAAAATCCTTTCCGGCGCAGGAACACTCCCGCAAGATAAAAGGCATACACCACGGGCGCTTCATACGCGAACCACAGGTTCGGTCCGGGAAAAAACTGTACCTTCAGCGTCAGGTAATACCCGCCGATGTAAAACAGCACGGCCGCCGCAAGCAGCCTGAAATCCGTATTCAAAAACCTGCCCACCCCGTAATGCAGCAACTCCACGGCAAACAGGCTCACAAAAAACCAGAGCGGAATGTTGAAAACGGGAAAACCGAACAGGGTGGTGAGCACTCCCTTCATGTATCCCTGTGCCGAGGTCACGTCCGCCAGCACGAAATGCCCGGGCAGCGCAAGGCTCATAAGCACCAGCAGCAGGGAAAAGAACAGGTAGGGAACCAGCCGGGAAGCAGCCTGCCGCCTGAGGAACAGCCGCAGAGGCAGGTGTCCCTTCCCGGCATCCGCCACATACCCTGCCAGCAGAAAGAAGAACGGCATGTGAAACGAATATATGAGCTTGTAGTGCATGGTCGCCGTGGGGTCATGCAGGTACATCACACGTTCTATGATATGCCCGTAATAGACCAGAACAATACCCAGAAATCGGGCTATATCCGGCATGGGCATGCGCTGGCTCAGCGCAGTTGCCCCGGTCCGGGCAGCCCCCATGGCGGCAGACAGGCCCTCGCCCTGTCCTGCGCCCCGTGCGGCTCTGACGGTGCTCATTGCAGGCTCCTTTTTCCTCCACTCCCCTGCCGTTTCCGTTTTGCGGCCCCATAGAGATGAAAAGACCGTACACAAGGCACAGACGGAGGATGAATCGTGTTCAGGTGCAGAATGCGATGCCGATTGAAAGCCACCATATCCTAATGCGGCAGGGACACAAGCCCTGTACGGTCACCACTCACCGCACACGGTGCGGCCATGCGACAAAGCCGCTCACGTCCCGTGTTGCGGGCATCCTTATCCATTACGGTGCGCACAAGCCGGAACGGCAGCAACAAGGATACTTAAAATGACTTATTCTTACAGCGCCGGTGCAAAACCGAAATCATGTCTTTTTCCCGTTGAAATTTCGCCGTTCGTGGCTACTATGTCCTATCGCGCGAACTACATTTTCAGCATCCCCCATCAGGAGATTTCATGAAATTCGAACTGGAAAAGGAACAGAAACAGTTGGAACGCAAGCTCACTTCGCTCCGCAAAAAAGACTTCCTGCCTGCCGCCCTGCTGGACATCGTTTCCGACACCGCCGCGCTGCAACTGGCCTCGCGCGCCGCCGTCAGCGTACAATTGCCCGAGCATCTCGCCACGCCGGACACCCACGTGCAGGGTCTGCCCCTGCTTCCCCGCGAGCAGTTCCCTTACGATGCCAAGCAGACAGCCATCCTCTTCGGCAAACTGCTGGCGCTTATGGAGGCCTCCGGCGGCCCGCTGGCCCAATCCGCCGTTGTCGTGCGCAAGGCGCTTGAAGACGGCGGCTTCCAGCTTGCAGATGCCTGCAACGCCTTCCTGCGTGACGACCCTGTGTTTTTCGCAGACTGGTCCGCCCGCCTGCCCGATGCCCCCAGCCTTGTCCGCTTTCTCGTGCAGGGCAGCATCACGCCGTCGCTGCAGGCCACAGGCCTGCTGCTCATGGAACTGCACAATAATGACGAACCGTGGTCCTTCGGGCACTGTCCGTGCTGCGGGTCCATGCCCATCATGGCCTCCCTGCACGAAAAAGAAGGCTTCCGCCACCTCACCTGTTCGTTCTGCCGCGCAGAATACCGCGCAAAACGCCTGCAGTGCGCCTTCTGCGGCGAAGAGGATCACAAGAAGCTGGAATATTTCAAGGCAGAGGGCGAAACAGGCTTTGAGGTACACGTGTGCAGAACCTGCAACTGCTACATCAAAACCACAGACTTCCGCGAACTGGACGCCGTAAGCATTCCCGTGCTCGATGATCTGGAATCACTCACTCTGGACATACTCGCCCGGGAGCAAGGTCTCTCCCGGCCCACTCTTTCCGCATGGGGGTTCTGATATGCCAACGCAAACCACGTCCGGACCTGCCGGGTGCCCCGCTGCGGCACCGCGGGAAGAAGCCATAAACAGATACCGCGACGGCCTTTGGGAACAGTGCGGCGACATTGTGAGCCGCGAGGTTCCCGTCCTCGTCCATACCGACTTCGCCCCCCCCAAGCGCCTGTGGGCATGGCCCTGCGACCTGCCGGACCTTGCCCTCGGCCATGTGCTGCTGGACATGGGCGGCATGGGCCGCGCCGCATCCGTGGAGCCTCTTGCAGAAACGGAATTCCGCGTCCGTCTCGGAGAGCCGCTCTCCCCCGCAGAACTGCCCGCGCCCTCCGTTCCCGCTCAGGAACTTCTGGACGCCATGGCCCTGTTCATGGGCGGTGAAGGCCTGTGGGACGATACCGGCTGCTTCCACAGGGCAGGTATACTGGACGTGGGCAGCATGCGCATTCTGCACCGCACGGAAGACATAGGCAGACACAACTGTCTGGACAGGCTCGCGGGCTGGGCCAGCCGGAACAGCGTCGCCTGCTCCGGCGCGGTCATGCTGGTTTCGGCCCGTGTCACCGCCAGCCTGTGTGCCAAGGCACTCCGGGCGGGCTTCCGGTTCATTGTCAGCCGCTCGGCCGTTACCACCGCCTCAGTGGATATGGCCCGCGAACACGAAGCCACGCTGGTCGGCTTTGCCCGCGACCGCGAAACCCGCTTCTCCGTCTTTGAAGACAAGGCGGGCAGGGTACTCCGGTGAACACCCCGCGCCCTGCCACCGGCATTACGGGCGTAGTGCTTGCGGGCGGCCTGAGCACCCGTCTTGGGAATGACAAGACTGCCATACGTCTGTACGGCGAATCGGAACCCGACATGCTCAGCCGTTCCTGCGCGCTGCTTGCGGAAGTGGCGGACGAGGTATGGATTTCCGGCCGCGCGCACAAACCCCACGCCCCGGGCTATCTGTGGCTGTGCGACGAGCAGGAGGGGCTCGGCCCCATAGGCGGTGTCATGACTGCGTTGCGGGCTGCGCAGGGTCCCGTCATGGTCCTTTCCTGCGACCTGCCCTTCATGGACCCAGAAACCCTGCGCAAACTGGTCGCAAGACGAAAGGACCGTACGGAATCCACCCTCATGACCACCTTCCTGCAGGTGGAAACAGGGTTCATAGAATCGCTCGTGGCCATATACGAATTCGCCGCCCTGCCCCATTTCGAGCAGGCAGTGCGGAACGGCGTCTATAAACTGAGCCGGGTCATTGACGCATCGGCCAGATTATACATACCCTACACCAGCAGGGAATCGCTCCCGTTCTTCAACATCAACTATCCGGCGGATCTGGAAATGGCCCGCCGCATCATAGCCGCATTATGACCAAAACCACGTCCGCCTCCCCCCCGGTTTCCGCCCAGCAGGGCTTCTCAGACGCCCACGGGCGCAGCGTGAACTACCTGCGGTTTTCCGTCACCGACCGCTGCAACCTGCGCTGCCTGTATTGCTGGAGCGGCGGTGAGCCGCGCTTCCTGCGCCACGACGACATCCTCACCTACGAGGAAATGATCCGGCTGGTGGATATCGCTGTGGATATGGGCATATCCAAGGTGCGGCTCACAGGCGGCGAGCCGTTTGTACGCAAAAACCTGCTCCACCTCATCGGGCAGCTCCTTGAACGCCACCCGGCACTGGACCTGCGCATCACCACCAATGCCACCATGCTTTCCGGCAAGGCGCGAATCCTTCGGGACATGGGGGTGCGCCACCTGAACATCTCGCTCGACACCTTCGACAGGGCCAAGTTCCAGCACATCACAGGCAGAGACATGCTGCGCAACGTCACCCGCGCCATTGACGAATGTCTGGATGAAGGCATGCGCGTCAAGCTGAACGCCGTGGCCCTGAGAGGCATCAATGACGATGAGTTGCCGGTCTTCGTGAACTTTGCCCGGCACAACCCGGTAGACGTGCGTTTCATCGAATTCATGCCCATGGGGCAGTGCAACCGCTGGACGCAGGATAATTTCTGGGCCGCTGCCGATATTCTGGAAGCCGCGCGCTCCCTCGCCACGCTCACCACTCTGGCCCCCGGTGAACGCAGGGCCGGTCCCGCCCGTCTCTACGGCATAGAAGGCGGTCTCGGGCGTCTCGGGTTCATCTCTCCCATGTCCAACCACTTCTGCGGCGAATGCAACCGCCTGCGCATCACATCGGACGGCAAACTGCGCACCTGCCTCTTTTCCGACAAAGAATACCGCCTGCGCCCGCTGCTCAGAAATCCCAAAATCTCTCCGGCCCAGATACGCCGGGTGCTGGAAACGGCAAACCGCAGCAAACCGCTGGGCTACAAACTGCTCCAGCACATGCGCGAGCACACCGTTGCAGACAAGCGCATGAACGCCATCGGCGGCTAGCAACGAACAAGCCCCCGCATGCGGGGGCTTGTCAGCATTCTGAAACCCGGCCCTTGCGGGCCGGGTTCTCTTTTCATCTGTCGGAGCGGTGTCGGAGCGGTGTCGGCGCGGTTCGCTTAGAAACCGAAACCGTCGTCTCCGGCACCGGAAGCACCGAAACCGAAGGTATCCGGCACATCGCCGCTGCTGTCGCTGGAGCCGAAGTCGTCTGCGGCGGGGGCGGCTGCATCGGCAGCCACAGCACCTGCTGCGGCACCTGCAACGGCTGCACCCACGGGCAGGTTAGCCAGAGCTTCCTTCACAGCCTTGGAAACCATATCCTTCACGGACGATTCGATTTCCTTTTCGCTGATGGCAACCTTGCCGTCAAAGGTCTTCAGTTCCTTCTGGGCAGCGGTCAGGTCGGCCTTGGCCTTGTCCAGCTTGCCGGTCAGGTCGGCAACCTGCTTTTCAAGGGTCGCAGTCTTGCCTTCAAAGGGAGCAAGCGCAGCCACCTTGGCCTTCAGGTCGGCAATTTCTCCTGCCTGCGCCGCAATGGCAGCCTTGGAGTCAGCCATCTTGTCCAGCACAACGGAAATGCCGGCCATTTCGGCTGCGGGAATGGGTTCAAGGGAAACATTGTCGCCCAGTTCGGCGGCCTGCTTCTGTGCCCACTCTTCAAACGCCACCGTCTCGGAATACTCACACTTCATGAAACGCGGCTCAAGGCTGTACAGCCATCCCTTGGCAATGGGAGCCACTGCCCCCAATTCTTCCGGGGAAAGGTCGCGCTGCGAAAGATAGCCGAGCAGATCGGCAACATCAGCACCGCTTTTACCGGCGATGACACCAAGAATGGTTTCCATCTTGAAAACCCTGCGTGCTTCTTCAGACATTTGGGCCTCCTATACTCAAGGAAAGATTATTTTCTGTAAGAGTCGTTCAAAGCGCGCCCCCGCCGTGCGGGAGCGCGTTGTCGTTCCTAACGGCGCCCCATGTGACGTACATAGGTAAGCGCGGCGGTGCGATACACCAGATGCCCCAGCTTGGACCACGGCAGGTATGCAAAGAGCATCCACACCGTGACCAGATGCAGGTAGTACACAAAGTACGCAATCTGGGGGATGCCTGCCAGGCGGGTCAGTTGGGAAAGCACGCCGGTCAGGGCGACAGCCCAGATGACATTAAGCAGGTACCAGTCGTAATAGTTGGACTTGGTCTTGGCGGCGTCCTGGCTGCGGCGGTTGTTGGTCAGAATGGCCAGACCCACGATCAGCATGATCGCGCCCACGTTCGCCAGAATCTTCACCGGGTTGGTAAGATTGAGCGGCGTGTGCAGCAGGTCTATGGCCGGAATGACCTTTCCGCCCCAGTGGGCGACTGCAATAAGGCCGGTAACCACCATCAGGGCAAGGAAGGCGTAAAAGACCAGCATGTGCCCGGCCTTGCGGTCGGAACGGTCATCGCCGCAGTCCTTGAACTTCTTGTGGGTCATCACTTCTTCAAGCAGCACGTCCTTCAGGCACACAAGCAGAGGCTTCTGCTTGCCCAGAACCAACGTCTTTCCTTCCGGTCTGAAGGAGTCAATGAGGTTCTTCGTGCCTTTGAAGAAGCAGAACACCATGCCGAAGAAGGTGGCCATGAAGATGGGGTCGATGGTGAAATCGCCCGGGAAAAGCAGCCCGAACACGATGTCGCCGGACGGGGTGACCGGGAACGCGGTGCCAAGCTGCGATGCGCGGATAAACCACACAATCGCCCATATGATCGCCGGAATGGCGATGAGATGAATCAGGTACTTGGGGCTGCTCATCCACTTCCCTATGGCCGGGAAGAGGTTCACGCGCTGGTACGCCATGTTGCGCAGGGCGCTGAGCAGGTCACCGGGCTTGGCACCCCGCGGGCACAGGTCGGAGCAGGTGCCGCAGTTGTGGCAGAGCCAGATGTCGGGGTTGTTGATGAGTTTTTCCTTGAGCCCCCAGGAGGCCCATACCATTTCCTTGCGGGGGTACGGGTTGCTCGCAGGAGAGATGGGGCAGGCCACACTGCAGGTAGCGCACTGATAGCACTTTTTCAGCGAGTCCCCACCAACAGCTTGCAACTCTTTTACAAACTGAAGATCAGGTTCTATTCTTACGGGCTGAGCCATGTTCCGTCTCCTCCTAGTAGCCCTTGAACGGGTTCGGACCCTTTTCGAAGATCATATTCATGAACTCTTCGATCATATCCGGCACCTTGTCGTACTCGTCTATGGCGACTTCGTACTGTTCCACGCGGTCAGGTTCCACGCCGAGACGGTTGAGCGTTTCGGCAATGTTGTCCTTGCGGCGGTTGCAGATTTCCGATCCCTTGACAAAGTGGCACTGGTAGTCGTCACCGTATTTGCAACCGAGCATCATCACGCCGTCTATGCCCTTGGACATGGCGTCCGCAACCCAGATGGCGTTCACGGAGCCAAGGCAGCGCACAGGAATGATGCGCACATAGGGGCTCCACTTCTTGCCGCGGATGGCGGCCATATCCAGCGCGGGGTATGCGTCGTTCTCGCAGGCGAGGATGATGACGCGCGGACCGCCGGTTTCCATGTTGTCCGGAACGTATACTTCGCGGATCATGGTGCCGATCTGGTCGACGTTGTAGTTGTCGAAGGAGATCACGCGCTCGGGGCAGGCACCCATACAGGTACCGCAACGGCGGCAGCGGCTGTAGTTGGGCAGCGGCGTTCCCTTTTCGTCGTCATCCAGTGCGCCGAAGGGACATTCTTCCGTGCAGCGCTTGCACTGGGTGCAGCGCACAAAGTTGAACACGGGATAGCTCAGGTCGCCGGAACGCGGGTGCACAGCCACGCCGCGGTTAGCCGATTCTATGCACTGAATGGCCTTCAGGGTGGCGCCTATGGCGTCTTCCTCGGCCGCATCCAGCATCATGGGCTGACGCACGCAACCGGCGGCATACACCCCGGTGCGGCGGGTTTCGTAGGGGAAGCAGATGTAGTTGGAATCCGCATACCCTTCAAACAGCTCCAGATCCGGGAAGTTCGGTCCCTGACGGTACACGAAGTTCATGACCGGGTCCTTGGCCGTGGCGGGCACTATGCCCGTGGGCAGAACCACCATGTCCACAGGAATATCCACATCGCCGCCCATGAGCGTGTTGGCTGCGGAAACAAGAACGCCTTCGCCTTCGGCGGTAACGCTCTTTATGTCTGCCTTGGACATCATGATGCCCAGACGGTTCTGGGCAGCCTTGTAGTAGCGCTCATGAATGCCCTGCACCACCATGGAATCATAGAGGATGAACGCCTGTCCGTCTTCAAAGGTATCACACACGTAGTTGGCCTGCTTCAGGGCAACCACGGAGCTGATGGCGTTGGAGATGGGCAGATGGCGTACGGACTCAAGGTCCTTGTGCACATACTTGGGAGCCTCTTCCTCGCCTTCTTTCTTTGCTTCCGGCGCGGCTTCCTCTGCGCACACGGGGGCGTAGATGTCACCACCGTCCACAAGGCTTGTGTTCAGGATAAAGGCCACGCGCTTGGCGGAAAGGGTTCCTTCCTTGGCCATCTTTTCAAACTCGGCGGCGGTTACCACATTGGGAACCGAACCGTAGCCCAGCGGGCCGAGCACCTTGGTATTCTGCGGAACCCAGCCGGCGGCAAGCACCACGGCACCCACAGAGTATTGCTCACCCTTGACGGTGGCGGTGTACTGTCCGGGCAGACCTTCCAGCATTTCAAGACGCGCGCCGGTAATAACCTTGATCTTGGGATTCTCGGTCACGGCGGCAATCTTGTTTTCTATGCCGGTGGCATGGGCATCGGTGTAGGGGTATTCCAGCGGAACGGTCTTGAGCATGCCCTTGGCGCGGCCGCCCAGTTCAGCCTCTTTTTCCACCACAATCACGTCATACCCGTAGTCCGCCGCCTGCTTGGCTGCGGTCAGGCCAGCCCAGCCGCCGCCCACAACGAGAATGGTCTTCACCGTCTCGAAATCGGGCGGAGTGGGAATGCCGGTCTTCTGCATCTTGAAGATGCCCATGTTCACATAGTCTTTCGCCATGAGCATGAGCAGTTCGGGGGCATCGTCACCGGCCTCGGGCACGGAGCCGTCTGCGTCGCGGAACGACATGACACACTGCTCGCGCAGGTTCACGCGGTCGACGATCACCCCTTCAAAGTTGTAGATATCCCAGTCAACGCGGGGAGAAGAACCGCACAGCAGCACGCCGTTCAGTCCGTTCTCTTCTATGTCCGCACGGACTTCCGCACGGGCACTTTCCGCGGCAAGCACCGGGAAGACCTTCACGGCGGGACATGCACCGCCGAACTTCTTGGAAACGTGTGCAGCAAGCTCCTCGCCGTCAATGATGCCGAGAGCCGACTGGTCAAAGTATACGCCAATTTTATCGGCCATTATGAACTACCTCCCTCGCACCGTCTGGATAGCTTTAAGCGCGGCACTGGTGCCGGATTGCGCGGTGCGCATGACATCCAGGGGCTTCGTGGCGCAGCCGGCTGCGAAAATACCCTTGGCCTCGCCGCCGATAACGAAACCATCTTCATCAAGCTGGACGCCGAACGGATTCTTTTCACCTGCCAGACTGGGCTGCATGCCGGTGGCAAGAACAACCATGTCGTGACGAACTTTCTTCTTCTCGCCCTTCACGGCGTCTTCCACTTCAACAATCACATCGCCGGTGGCGGCATCGCTCTCCACGCCGGCAACCTTGCCCTTGACCAGATGAATCATCTCGTCGGCGGTCACCTTGCGCATGAACTTGTCGTAGCGTCCGGGGGTGCGCAGGTCGATGTAGTAGATGGTGACTTCCGCATCGGGGTACTGTTCGCGAACATAAAGAGCCTGCTTCAGGGAGGCCATACAGCAGATGTAGGAACAGAAATTCAGGTGGTTCTGGTCACGGGAGCCTGCACACTGCACAAAGGCGATCTTTTTGGGAGCCTTGCCGTCTGTGGGGCGGGTGATCTTTCCGTCGGTGGGGCCGTTGGGAGATGCCAGACGCTCAAGCTGCATGTTGGAAATGCAGTTCTTTATCTTCCCCGCACCAAGGTTGGAAAGACGGGTCACATCGTAGGGCTTCCAGCCCGTGGCAAGAACGATGCTGCCCACGTTCAGCACAACACTCTTTTCCGATTCGTTCAGGTCACAGTGCGCATTGGAGCCAATCTTCAGCTTGTCAGCCTTGGAAAGGTTGTCCTTCTCCAGCACGTAGCGGTTGGGGAATCCGAAAGGAGTGTCCATGTACAGAGGCTTGCGTGTGGAGAGGCCGAAGTTGAAGCCATCGTTCACTTCCCCTTCAAGGCTGTCTGCAAGCTCGCCAAGATTGGCGCTGCTGGGAGCGGTGCAGCGGGGGGCGACATTCAGTGTCACCGTAAAATTGCCCGCCTCGCCCGCCACGGATTCCACCGTGGCCTGGGTAAAGAATTTCACATTGGGGTTTTTCTTGATGCGCTGGAACTGAATTTCCAGGCCACAGGACGGAGGGCAGAGCTTGGGGAAATATTTGTTCAGCTGTGCCACCCGGCCGCCAAGAAATGGGCTTTTCTCGACGATGTACACTTCGTAGCCGAGTTCCGCAGCCTCCAGAGCGGCTGTAATGCCGCTGAAGCCGCCGCCGACGACGAGTATGGAGTTCGACATTCTTGCAATCCTCCCTACGGATGTTTCAGGCCTCTTCATCAAAACGGCCTAAGCCCAGACAATAAGGCGCATTTACTTACTGCCCCGGCTTAGACCGTCTGGGTCAGGGAAGGAAAAGGGCGGTTGCGGTTTCCCGCAACCGCCCGGGGGTTCTCTAGCCTACTTCAGATGATTAGGCAGTGGGAATGATCTGGTAGTAGGGCTTCTTGAAGATGGTGGTTTCACCGGTCTTCACGTTGTACTTCGAGTTCACGAAGCACTTCCACTTGGCATCGTCCAGACCCATGAAGTCTGCGCGATAGTAGAAGCCGGGGTAACGGGATTCCGTACGGAACGAGATGTGCTGCATGTGCAGGCGCACGGTCCACAGACGGTGGTAGTTTTCCCAGCAACGGAGCAGTTCGTGCAGGTCGCGGGCGGCCAGCTTCAGGGAGTCTTCTTCCAGCATGTCCATCAGATGGAAGCCGGTGTTCAGAGCTGCTTCGGAAGTGGTGTAGTAGGTACCCACGCCACCGCCGTATTCGTCGGTGCACTTCATGAGACGCATCATGAAGTTCTTGGGCGAGATGTACTCGGGGTTCACTACGGGGCAGGTGGAAGCGTCCTTGCCGGCCATGTAGTTCTTGTAGGGGCGGTAGATCAGGTCGGCCAGGGCCTTGGAATCTTCAGCTATGGTGGGCTTGAAGTCCTTGTGGTCCACGCACCAGCGCACCATCTGCTTGCCGCAGATACGGCCTTCAGCATGGGAACCGGAGGAGAACTTGTGGCCGGAAGCGCCAACGCCGTCTGCGCAGGTCCACAGACCCATAACGGTGGTCATACGGTTGTACACCTTACCGTTGGCAGCGCGAACCTTGTAGTCTTCGGGCACCCAGGGCTCGTCGGGACCGGAGGTCCAGATACCGCAGCAGCCGGAGTGGGAACCGAGGAGGTAAGGTTCGGTGGGCATGATTTCAGAGCCGGTTTCTTCGGGCTGAATGTTCATACAAGCCCAGAGGTTGGCCTGACCCACGCACATGTCGAGGAAGTCTTCCCATGCTTCGGCTTCGAGGTGCTTCTGCTGTGCAGGAGTCATGGTCTCGAAGGTGGACTGCAGGGCGGTCTTGGTGTCCATGTAGATGGGGCCGCGACCTTCGCGCATTTCGCGAAGCATCATGTGGTTACGCAGGCAGGTGGGAATAACGTGACCCTTAGCGTAGCCGCGATCTTCGTAGGGCTTCAGCATTGCGCGGTTGGTTGCGCAGTAGTCTTCACCCTTGAAGTTGGTAGCCTTGGCCTTGAAGAGCAGGAACCATGCGCCAACCGGGCCGTAACCGTCCTTGAAGCGGGCGGGCACGAAGCGGTTTTCCATCATGGTCATTTCAGCGCCGACCTGTGCGCACATGGTGTAGGTGGAACCTGCGTTCCAAACGGGGTACCATGCACGGCCAAGGCCTTCACCGGTGGAGCGGGGCTTGTACACGTTAACGGCGCCGCCGCAAGCCACAACCATGGCGTTGGTGCGGAAGATGTGCACTTCGTTGGCGCGCAGGTTAAAGCCCACGGCACCGGCGATGCGGTTTTCTTCCTTGGCGTCGAGCAGCAGCTTCACAACGAAGATGCGCTCCATGATGCGGGCTTCGCCCAGAACGTTCTTGGCGGCTTCTGCAACGATACACTTGTAGGATTCACCGTTGATCATCATCTGCCAGCGGCCGGAACGAACGCATTCGTCGCCGTTGCGCAGAGACTTGCCGGCTGCCTTGGCGGCTGCGCCGTCCAGGTTGTGGCCGTGCTCGTCCTTGATCCAGCAGGGCAGGCCCCACTCTTCGAACAGGTGAACGGAATCGTCAACGTGACGGCCAAGGTCGAAGATAAGGTCTTCGCGGACCAGGCCCATCAGGTCGGTACGAACCATGCGGACGTAGTCGTCAGCATTGTTCTTGCCCAGATAGGTGTTGATTGCGGAAAGGCCCTGTGCAACGGCACCGGAACGCTCGAGAGCGGCCTTGTCCACCAGCAGGATCTTCAGGTCGGGAGCGAACTTGTCGGCCCAGCGCACAGCTTCGAAGGCTGCGCCGCAGTTACCCATACCACCACCAACCATGAGGATGTCGACGTCGTGTTCTTTGATCACCGGCTCGGCAATCGCAACACCACGGGGCTGTTCCTTAACGGGAATCATCGGCATGATAATATCTCCTGTAGGAAATTTTTTCGTTTGTTACGCAGCGCTGCGATTAAACAGCGGAAGCCTTCTTGACCATGGTGATGTCGGCTTCAGCGACTTCAAACTTCTGGCACAGGGCTTCGATGGGCTTCACAAGTTCCTTTTCGGTGAACAGCAGTTCATCGTCCAGGTTTGTCGGTTCCGGCTTGCCTTCGAAGGGCTTGAGCGAACCTTCGGGGGTGGTGCGGATGGGGAACTTGAAGCGCTTGACGTTGCCGTTACGGAACTTGACGGTCCACATGATGGAATCAGCGGAGCGCATGGGAATACAAGTGCCGCCCATGGGAGCGAAGTCAGCGTAGGGGCGAGCGGTGATTGCGCCCTGAGGACAAATCTTCACGCAGGAGTAGCATTCCCAGCATGCTTCGGGCTCCTGGTTGAATGCACGCATGGCTTCGGGGTCCAGGATCATGAGGTCATTGGGGCAGATGTACATGCAGGCGGTCTTTTCGCCACCCTTGCAGCCATCGCACTTAGACGGGTCTACATAAGTCGGCATACCTTAATCCTCCAACACAACGAAATTAAAGGTTTTACCTAAAAAGCCTTTTTCCCATTTCAGGGTCCATCTTTCCGATGGAGACAAAAAAGCAGGATGAACAGCATCCCCCTGCCTTTTGGGACTCCATCGAAAACTCAAACCGCTGCAGGCGACTACTCCGCAGCATTTGTGAGAGATTTAACAAAGCAGACGGCATCTGGTCAAGAGGCTTGTGCGTTTATTTCACAAACACCTGCATCACACATTCAACCGCACGAAATAAAAGAACTTTGCACATCCCCGTGGACCTGAAACCCTACGGCCAATGCCGGATGGTCCATAGCCATTTACATGGATTGAGCAAAGGTTGCAAGCAACTCCGTCGTCCAAATGCATATTTTCACGAAATGGAAGCACAGCCGACATATCTAGACTTTTTCACAACATCCTTTCCTTTTCCGCACTCTGCCCCCTGCTATTCCCTGAGTGCTCAATCAAATTCACTTTTTCGGCCTCCCATGCCCGGAAGCACCTCACCTTCCCGACGTTTGCCGCCCCAAGCGACTGCCCCTGAAAACCCGCGAAATCCGTGCCCTCCATCGCTTTGTGAATTTCATCACATTCAAACCCAACTTTCCAACCTCCTCCGTGCCCATACCATATATACTTGCATACCCCCTGTTACACGGTCATGTTCACGCCATGGCAACACCGTGGCACCGATTATTCTTCTTGCGGGCCAAACGGTTTCACGCTACGGGAACGCCACACAAACCAATGCAAGGCACCACGCGATGATAAAAAAGAATATTACGCTCGTCGAAGAGATCAGCGAACTTGATGTGGAACTGATGAAGCTTCTGGCCCGTCGTTCCAAGCTTCTGCAAAAGACCCGTCGCCCCAAAAAGGAAGGCTCCGGCACCTCCGGCATCGCCAGCGAAAAGCAACTGCGCCTGCTGTGGGAAGCCAATGCCGCCAAGTTCAGCAAGGACCCGCGCCTTGCCCGCCAGCTTTTCACCCTGATTCAGGACATAGATTTCACGACCAAGGCCGAGTCGGAAGAAAAGACCGAATTCGTCCTCTCTCCGGTCCGCAAGCCTGTTCAGGTTGACCTGCCGGGCCCCGCCTCCCTGCGCGCCTCCCGGCTGTGGATGACACTTGCCGCCTCTTCAGGAGCATCATGCAGACTGCGCAGTGTTCCCACCGCCGACCCGGTGCACGAACTGGTCAAGGCGCTCAATCAGGCGGGCGCATCCCTGCACAGGCAGGATGACGATATCGTCTCGCGCGATTCCGCCGCGCTGGAGTTCGCGGACAAGGTGATCTTTGCAGGAGACGATACACTCAACTACTATCTTCTGGCCCTCATGGCCGCCGGGCGGCACGGCACTCTCAAATTTACCGGCGGCTCCGTCCTCAAGGATGCAGACCTCACGGCCTTCCGCCACTTCCTGCCGCAGATCGGAGCCCGCATGGCCCATGTGGTGCCCCGTTCCAACGGACTGCCCGTCAGGCTGGAGTGTTCAGGCGTCATCCCTGACGCCATCGCCATTCCTTCCGACCTTCCGGCAGAAGCCGTGTGCGCCTGCCTTGTGGCTGCCACCACATGGGATATGCGGGTCACACTGAACCTGAACAACAATCCCCACGGCGAATCCTGCCTGCTCGAAGTCCGGAAAATCCTCGACCAGTGCGGCATACAGACGGAAGGCTCCGCCAGCGCCTTCACCATTTATCCCGGCCCCGCCGCCCTGCCCGCAGAGCCCGGACTCACACTGGACCCGGCCATAAGCGTCAACCTGCTGGCCCTGCCTGTGTTTGCCGCCGGCACTGTGCGTCTGAGCGGCGTGTGGCCCACCGGCACGGAAGAAGGCGATGACGCCATCGCCCTGCTTCGCTCCGCAGGACTGCGTGTCGATGTAACCGCCACCTCGGTTACCTCCTCGCACACACCGGAAGTGGCGCGCGCCATAAGCCCGGAAACAGGCAGCCTTCCCGAGCGCTATCTGCCGCTGTCCATCGCCATGGCCTGCGCACGGGCAAAGGCCACCGGCACCCCCGTGGGACTCCCTCCGCTCCCGGCAGACATGGATACCGTACTGGTAGACGGCTTTGTGGCACAGGCCAACATGCTGCTGGACGAAGGCAAGGTCTTTCCTTCAGCCGACGTTCCCGCAGCCAAGGTATGGTCCAGTCCCGATGCCTACTGGACCATGGCTTTTGCCATGCTGGCCTTTCTCCGCCGCTCCATAAAGCTCTCCAACCCCGGCAGCGTGACAGACCTGATGCCGTCCTTCTGGACGCTCTACAACGGCCTGCCGAATCCCGACATGACCCGCAAACCACGGCAGGAAACTCCAGATGAACAGCCCAAGCGACGCAGAATCATTGCCGGATAACATTCCCGCGCTCCAGGAGCTTATAGCCTCCTTCGACCGCCAGTTGCAGGAGCTGGATGCCGAACAAAAGCGCCTTTTCGCCGCAGAG
>CAYRLL010000008.1:0-17342 GCA_964425115.1 uncultured Desulfovibrio sp.
CGCAGGATGATCTGCCCGCGCCCGAACAGTTTGCGATCAAATCCCGACACCACCCGCACGGGATGCCGCATGGCTCCCAGAGCTTCTGCCGCGTGTTCTGGCAGGCCTTCTTCCAGTGCCACGCTTCCGTCCGGCTGTATGCAGAAGCGGGGGCGGTCCAGAGCGGTTTGCGTATCGCATGCGTCATCCAGCAGGGCGGAGAGCACCTGAACATGCCCCTGCGGTTGCATGAAGCCGCCCATTACCCCCAGTGCCGCGTGCAGGGAGCCGTCCGGCAGGGTGGTGAGGCAGGGGATGATGGTATGATAGGGGCGCTTGGACGGAGCGGCGCAGTTTGGATGGTCCGGTACCAGAGAGAAATTGCAGCCCCGGTTCTGGAGGGCGAAGCCGAGCCCTTGCGGCACAATGCCGCTGCCGAAGTTGCCGTAGACCGAGTTGACCATGGAGACGGCGTTGCCATCGCGGTCTGCGGCGCAGAACAGCACGGTATCGCTCCCGGTTTCCGGCGTGCCGTGCATGATGGCGGGGTTGCGGCGGTCCGGCAGGATGCGTTGCGCGCGCTGCGCCGTGTATTCCTGAGCGATGAGAGCGGGCCAGAGGGATGCGTCTGCGTGGGCGGGGTCGCAGACATGGCGGCGGGCATCGGCAAATCCCAGACGCAGGGCTTCGATCTGCCGGTGCAGTCTTTCCGGGGAGAGCGGTGGATGGGCAAGATGATCCGTGTGGCCCAGAATGCCCAATGCCGAGAGCGCAACGATGCCCTGCCCGTTAGGCGGGCATTCATGAACCGTCACCCCGCCGTAGGCAAGCGACAGGGGAGATACCCATTCCGCCGTACATGCGGCGAGATCCTCTTCATCCAATACGCCGCCTGCTGCCTGCACTGCCAGCACCATGCGCCGGGCCGTTTCACCTTCATAGAAGGCCTGCGGTCCCTTTTCTGCTATGGCGGAAAGGACGGCGGCAAGGTGCGGGTTGCGCACGCGCTCTCCCGGCAGGGGGGCCCGTCCGCCCGGAAGCAGGGCGGCGTGCGGAGCTGTTGCGCTATCGCCGGAGGCATGGGCGCGCAGGGCATCTGCATGGGACCACAGCTCGGAGGTGACCGGACCGATGCTGAATCCTTCTTCGGCAAGGCGGATGGCGGGCCGGAACGCTGCCGTGCGCTCCAGCCTGCCGAAGCGTTCATGCAGGGCGCACCACGCCGCTACGGCTCCCGGTACGGTTACCGCCATGCCGTGATGTTCCGGAATGATCTCCCAGCCCTGCGCAAGCAGTGCATCCAGACCAAGGCGTGCCGGACTGCGCCCGGACCCGTTAAGGGCGTGGACCGTCTTGGTTGCGGCATGGTGGTACAGGATAAAGGCATCGCCTCCGGGGCCAGTTGAACATGGTTCCGTAACGGCCAGAACGGTGGCCGCAGCCACGGCGGCGTCGGCAGCGGAGCCGCCCTGCCGCAGCATGTGCAGGCCCGCTTCCACCGCGGCGGGCTGTGATGCGGCGACCATGCCCCGTTCTGCATAGACGGGCGAACGGCGGGAGGAGAACGTAAACGGTGCAAGGCGGTGTGAAGAACTGCTTATTCCGGGCATTGCATTCCCTTTTGAACTGTGCAATCGCACAACATGAAGATTTTTTTGTCGAAATTTTCCGTTTTGGTATTGCGGCCCAATTTTTCTCAAGGTAACAGCATAGGCCAGACAATTTTTTGGAATCGGCGTGCGGTGCGCCGGTTGCCGTTTTTTTCCTACGGCAGCATTCTGCCACAAGCAACAGGTATCCGGTACGGTAATGCCAAAGAAAACGAAAGGGCAAACGCTGGTTTGCGTGTACCCGGACTGGTGCAAGGGATGCGGCCTGTGTGTCGCGTTCTGTCCGGGAAAGGTGCTTGAGATGAGCGTGCTGGGCAAGGCGGAGCCCGTGCGCGAGGAGGACTGCATCAATTGCGGATTCTGCGAACTGCACTGTCCCGATTTTGCCATCTCCATCCGCCCCAAGGAGAAGGGTGCCTCGTGCCCCACCTTTCCTTCCGGTCCTCCCACTGAAAGCGAGGTATGCTGATCATGCCCAATCTGAACGCGAGACGTAAAAGGGTAGAAGTGTTCGCGCAGGGGAACGAGGCCATTGCCGAAGGCGCCCTGCTTGCAGGCTGTTCTTTCTTTGGCGGCTATCCCATTACGCCTTCCACAGAGATTATGGAAGTGATGTCCCAGCGGCTTCCTCCTTCCGAGGACGGTGTGTTTATTCAGATGGAAGACGAGATTGCGAGCATGGGAGCCATTATCGGGGCATCCCTTGCGGGGCGCAAGGCCATGACGGCCACGTCCGGGCCGGGTTTTTCGCTTATGCAGGAGCATATTGGCTATGCCTGCATGGTGGAGGCTCCGCTGGTGGTGGTGAATGTCATGCGCGGCGGACCCAGCACGGGGCTGCCTACCAGCCCGGCGCAGGGGGATGTGCAGATGGCCCGCTGGGGAACCCACGGCGACCATTCCATCATCGTGCTTTCCGCGTCCACCGTGCAGGAGTGTCTGGAAATGACGGTGGTTGCCTTTAATATGGCGGAAAAATACCGCACGCCGGTTATTCTGCTGGTGGACGAGGTGACGGCCCATACCCGCGAGAAAATTACCATTCCTTATCCCGATGAGCTTGAGATTCTTTCCCGCGTGACGCCGACGGTGCCGCCGGAGTGGTTCAAGCCGTTTGCCGAAGCCACCCGTGCAGTGCCCGCCATGGCTCCCATAGGGTCCGGCTACCGCATACACGTGACAGGGCTTACCCATGACCAGATGGGGTTCCCCACCTCGCGCCCCGATGAGGTGAACGAGGCCATGAAGCGTATGTTCCGCAAGATTGACCAGTTCTATGGCGACATCATGATGGTGGACGAGTTCATGACCGATGACGCCGAGGTGGCGGTGCTTGCCTACGGCAGCGTGGCAAGGTCTGCCCGCTACGCCGTTGAGCAGGCTCGTGCGAGGGGAGTGAAGGCCGGGCTGCTGACCTTGAAGACCCTGTTCCCCTTCCCGCGTCCTGCGGTGGAAAAGCTGTGCCGCCGGTGCAAGCATGTGCTGGTGCCGGAGATGAACATGGGACAGATTTCCCGCGAGGTGAAGCGCGTGAACAACGGGTATACCCGCGTGCGGACGCTCAACCGTGTGGACGGGCAGATCATCACCCCTTCCGAAATCCTCAAAGCCATACTGTAGGTGCGCCATGGCGGATGTAACGCAACTCATTCACGAATACCTGCGGCACAACAAGAAGTTTCCGCATGTGTTCTGCCCGGGCTGCGGGCACGGCATAGTGCTCGGCTCCCTCATACGCAGTGTACACGCCCTGCAACTGCCCAAGGACGACGTGGTGGTGGTGGCGGGCATAGGCTGTTCGGGCCGCATGGCCGTATATGTGGACTTTAACACCGTGCATACCACGCACGGCAGGGCGCTGACCTTTGCCACCGGCATCAAGATGTCCAACCCGCGGCTTAAGGTCATATGCGTGATGGGAGACGGCGATGCCCTGTCCATAGGGGGCAACCATCTCATACACGCTGCCCGCAGGAATATTGGCGTGACTGCCCTTGTGCTGAACAACATGATCTACGGCATGACCGGAGGGCAGTGTTCCCCCGCCACGCCGCAGGGCAACACGTCCATGACCACTCCCCATGGCTCGCTGGAGCAGCCCTTTGACGCGGTGGAGCTTGTATCCGCCGCCGGAGCTAACTATGTGGCGCGGGGGACATCCTTCCATGCCAACATGCTGGACAGGCTGATAACGGACGCGATTCAGCATCCCGGCTTCTCCATGGTGGAGGCACTCTCTCCGTGTCCCACCCAGTATGGGCGCAAGAACAAGTTCAGGGACGCGGTGTCCATGTATGAATGGCTGAAGAAGAACACCGTGAAGCTGGAAAACCGCAAGGAAGAGAATACCCGCATTCCCATAGGCGTGTTCCGTTCGCTGGACAGGCCCGGTCTTGAAGACCGGTATGCGGAACTTAAGGCCTCGTTGCGGGCAAAGGGGCGTGCGTGATGAAGAAACTTCAGCAGATCGACCGATTTGAAGTGCGCCTTTCCGGTACGGGCGGGCAGGGCCTGATAACCCTAGGCAGGATGCTGGGCTATGCTCTGGCCATAGGGCACGGATACCACGTTACCCAGACCCAGAGTTACGGCCCTGAGGCGCGCGGGGGTTCCAGCCGGGCGGATGTGGTGGTGAGCAGCAAGCCCATCAGCTATCCCAAGACGGAGAATCTGGACCTGCTGGTGGCGCTTTCGCAGCAGGCCTGCAACACCTATTATCACTACATGAAACGCTCCGGCATTCTGCTTGTGGATACAACGCTGGTGCAGCAGCCGCCCACCAACGTGTTTCTGGGGTTGCCGTTTACCGAGCTTGCCACCAAGAAGATTGGCAACCCGCTGACGTTGAATACGCTGGTTCTGGGGGCCGTGACACATCTTCTGCCCTTTGCGGAGCCGCGCACCATGCGGGCTGCCCTGGTGGAAAACCTGCCGGCCAAGATTCATGAAATTAACCTGAAGGCCTTTAACCTTGGCCTGAAACAGGCGCGGCAGCATTTCGGGGAAACGCCCGGGCTCTGGCAGGCGGCAGAGGCGCAGGCAGAGGCTGAAGCGGATTTTTCTGATTAGCGGATTCTTATGGGCTGGCGTTTTCTCTTGGCGCACAGGACACCTGTGAACGCGGAAGAGGCGTTGTGCTGGTGGCAGGCGACAGTGTTGGCCGCCGGTTTTTGAGCAGTCGAGTACTGGCAGGCCCGGACAGGAGCCGTACGGCATGGAGTTTGACGGAGGCGGGGCATGGGACTCCGCCTCCGTATTTTTCACTGCACGGCCCTTGCCATGTGCGGTGCGGCATAGTACCTGTGCCGCAAACGTTGTGCCGAAGGGTTGCCGCATGCAAATGTTGTGGAATCCGGCACGGAAGAGGAGCAGTATGAGCACGACAGTGGATGAATTGACGGTGAACTACGAGGAAGACGGCAGGCTCGTGGTGGAGGAACTGGACAAGGTGGTGCTTACCAAGGGAGCGTGGGCCACTGTGATGTTCCGCTACAGACAGTGGGACAACAAGCTGGACGACTATGGACCGGACAAGTACGTCATTCGCCGTTACCAGAAGTACGAGGGTGAATACCGGGCCAAGTCCAAGTTTAATATTTCCAGCGTGGATCAGGCGAAAAAAATTGTTGAGACCCTGCAGATGTGGGTGAAGGACGCGGAGTAGTCCGTATCTGCGGTTCTGCTAAAACACCCCCCGGAAGGCGTAATGCTCTTCCGGGGGGTGTTTTCTGTTCAGGCAGGCTGCGTTGAGCCTGTCAGATATCTATGTTGGCGAACATGCCCAGCAGGTATTCGTTCAGGCTGGTCTGGTTGCCTGCCGTGTGCACCTTCATGGGGTATTGCTCCGCAATGCGCAGGGACATGAAGTACTGCATGAGGATATCGTCCGTCACACTGATGCGTCTTCCGGTACGGATTTGCTGCGCGAATTGCTGTTCCAGCATGCGCCGGCCTTCAAACATGACCAGATCGGAACGGATGATTGCCATATGCGCCACTCCCCATGGTTACAGTGATACTGTAAGACGTGCAGGAGGAAAAGGAAACCCGTGAAATCTGATTTTTTGTGTTACCGCACGGAGCGGGCGGAAAAGGCCACGCAGAAAAGGTTGTATCTGTCGTCGAAAGAAGGCTCCACATTGTAGTTGTAGACGGGAGCCAGATCGATGACCACACGCAGCTTTTTATCCTTGCCGTTGTAGCCTGTACGCACCTGCTTGATGAGTGAACCCTTGATTTCGTATGTCGACTGGCCTTTCCATTCCGCAATGGCAGGGATATCGAAAAACACGCGGGGATTTGCCTCATCATCAATGGTCTGGAGGTCAGGCACACGGGGGTTGCTGAAATCCATGCAGAATAACTCCACGTCTCCGTCCTTGGTAACACCCATATTCTTTACGGTCGCCGGGGTGAGTTTTTTCTCATCCTTCTTTCCCTTTTCGGCAGACACGGAAAAAGGCATCAGGGCAAGGCAGAGGACTGTAAGCAAAATGGCTGTAAGGCGCATGGTGTGGCTTGGCTCCGTTGAAGGTGACTGGCTGCAGTATGATGCAATACGGCGGGAAATGCAAAGAGCTTTACGCTATTCCGGCAGGAGCATGGCTACGGCGCACGCTCCGGGACCGCTGTGGCAGCCCAGAACGGGGGATGCCTGCATTACGAACAAAGGGTCTGTGCCGAATTGCCTGCGGATGCGCTCCGCGTAGCGAAGGGCAACGTCTTCCACATTGACGTGGGTGACGGCGAACACAGGCGTGCCTTTACCATGGGCGGCCGCATCCCGTTCCAGCAGCGCGAAGAGGCGGTCTTCGCATCGCTTGGGACCAATGGCCTTTGCCACGGCGGAAACTTGTCCCTGTCTGCGGGAATTGAATTCCAGAACGGGTTTGACGTTCAGCAAACGGGCCAGCATGCCCTGGCTGCGGCTCATTCTGCCGCCCCGTACCGCGAAGTCCAGCGTGTTCATGGAGACGAAGACCCGCACATTCTGCGCATCGTTGCGGGCGAGGCGGACGATTTCTGCCGCGCTCATACCCAGACGCGCGCGTTGCGCCGCTTGCAGTGTAACCAGCCCGAGCCCCCCGGTGAGGGTGCCGGTATCCAGAATTTCCAGCGAAGGCCATACGGAGTTGCCTACGGTGCGGGAGGATTGCAGCGTGCCGCTGTACATGCCCATGACATGCAGGGCTGCTACTTCCCGGAAGGAGGCGCGCATTTCTTCATACAGGAGCAGAAAGTCGGCAGGAACGGGCTGCGAGGTTCTGGCGGAGGCAGACCCGGCAAGGCGCGTATTAAATTCTTCCGTGCTTATGGTCACCTTGTCCACGAACTCTTCTTCATTGAGGAAAAGGCGCAGGGGGGCGACCCGGATGCCGTATTCGTCCAGCAGGCGCTGCGGCAGGTCGCAGGTGGAGTCTGTGAGTATGCCTGTGCGTTGCAGCGCAGTTTGCGGGATACTGTGTGCGGAGGCGGCTTCTTGCAGCAGGGTGCGGTGCTGTTCCAGCATGTTCTCGGCCTTTCGGCAACTGACGGAACCGTAGCGTGAGGCGATGGAAAAGACGGTTTCCGGCTCGTTGGTGTGCACGTGGATGCGCACGTTGTCCGCACCGCCCGCTACGATGAGGCTGTCGCCCAGCGGAGCGAGGAGGGTGCGCAGGGCGTCTCTGTCTATGGGGGCTGTGCCGTCTGCCTCGATGAGGCACTCTGTGCAGTAGAGGTATTCCAGTGAGTCTACGGCAACGCGGTCCTGTACCGGCGCGGTGTGCTGTCCCGCAGAGGCGGGAGAGATGGCCGGGGCTGCTGAATCGCGCAGGGACCCCTTTTCTGTGAATTCGACGATGCCTTCCAGCAGGTAGACGAATCCGAGGCCCCCGGCATCCACAACATTGGCGGATTTAAGGGCGGCAAGTTTGTCTGTGGTGCTGCGGACGGATTCTTTGGCGCGTTCCAGTGAATCGTGCAGCAGGTCGTGAAAATTCTGGTAGGAGTGGCAGTTTTGCTTCAGGTGGGTTGCCCAGTCGTTGATGACGGAAAGGATGGTGCCGTCTCTGGGGTCGGAAATGGCTTCGCGGGCGCGGCTTGCCGCTGTGGCTGCCGCCTTGGCGAAATCGCTGGGAGAGATGCGCCGCAGGTCTTTGACGCCTTCTGAAAAACCGCACAGGAACTGCGCGAGAATGACTCCGGAATTACCGCGTGCGCTCATGAGGGCTGACTGGGCGATGATATCGCTCATCTTGCCTATGGAATGCTCAATGGACTGGGCGGAGCGGCTGACAATGCTGCGCATGGTGCCCGCCATGTTGCTTCCGGTGTCGCCATCCGGCACGGGGAAAACGTTAATGTCGTTGAGGTGGCCGTGGCGTTCCACCAGACGCCGGGTGGCGGCTTCAATGACACGTTTGAACCGTTTGCCGTCGAGATATTGAATCCTGTTCGGGGTCTGTTTCAAGGCGTGATCCTTATGGGATGGCGCTTATGGCTGATGATGAATCCGTTTGCAGCGGCACTGCAGCGGCAGGGCTTGTATAAAGAAGATGGCGCGGCTGTGCAAGGTGTGCGTTTGCACAACGGAAAATATTGGCGCGGAACGGCAGGGATATATGGCTGGAGCGTTTGGTACCGGCCGTTTGCGACTTGAAAGGGCCGGGTGCGTCAGTTGTGCGTTGACGGGCGGACATAGCGGACCGTGAGGTAGAGCATGGACAGCGCGACACAGGCTCCGGCAAGGTATACTGCAATGAGGCCGCCCACCCAGAACATGAGGGTGAAGAGTATGGGCGCGATGGTCTGGGCAAGGCGCAGGACCGTGCCGTTTACGGACATGACGACCGCTCTGTGCTCCGTGGCGGCAAGGCCGGTGAGCAGGGTGGTGAGATTGGGAAAGTTGAACCCCTGAGCAAGCCCGAAGGCGAAGACGGGGAAAAGCAGCCACCAGAATTGCGGGGTGAACGGAATGAGCACCATGGAAACGAAATAGAGAAGGTGGCCTATGCACAGCATGGTGCGTTCGCTGAGCCAGCGGGTGAGCTTGCCGATGCATGCCGCGGCAAGGGCGGTGGCAAGGGAGGACGCGCCGAAGAGTCCGCCTATGGCGGAGGGGGGCATGTTGAAACGGGTGTCTGCCAGCACGGGAAAGAAGGTGACGATGGGCCCGTAGAGGATGGAAAAGGTGAGCAGTGTTATGGTGAACAGGGCCATGGCCTGCGGGCTTTTGATGATGGAGAGCGCGGACTGGAAGTAGCTGCGCAGGCTTTGGGTGGAATTGGGTTCCGGGATATCCAGCCGGGTGATGACCGCGTAGCACAGAGGGAGAGCCAGCAGCGGCATGAAGAAGGGCCAGTGCCACCCCAGTTCGCCCAGCAGGCCACCGAGCATGGGGAATATGGCAGTGCCCATGCCCAGAACACCGGCGTTGTAGCCCATGATGCGGGTGCGGTCCGGCCCGGTATAGAGATCGGCTATGATGGTGGTGTAGAGCACGCCAAGTGGGGCGGCACCGATACCCTGAACAAAGCGTAGCGCAATGAGCGTGGTCAGGTTTTCCGCAAAGCCGCAGGCGCTGCCTGCAAGGCCGAAGATAAGCAGGCCCGGTACAAGAAGGCGTTTGCGTCCCAGCCTGTCTGCCAGTATGCCCGCCACGGGAGCAAGAAACACCCCCGGAAGGGTGAAGGCGGTGAGCACCAGCCCCATGGATGTTACGGGGGCGTCCAGTTCCCGCGCCAGCATGGGGAGCACGGGCATGATGCTGGAAACACCCATGACCACCGTGAGGGTGATGCCGAAGATGATGAACAGGGTGCGGTTGTATCTGATGACGGGCAAAGGCGGCTCGCAGGGTAGTGGGTTGGTGCCTTGGAGTTACTAGTGTGGCACGGCGTGGCAGTCAAGGGTTTGGAAGGATTCGTTTCCCGTTGTGCCCGGAGCGAAGCGGTTGCTATCGGCAGGCGGACACGATAAGAAGGCATTGCTGCACGATGTGCGCTGCTGCATTGCCGTGCTTTCCGTTTTTCATTTTTTTTCTGACACCCGAGCCCCTTATGCGCGCACCGGAACGGTGTTTTCCGGGATCATGGTCCCGGTACACCCGTTTATCCGGGGGTGCCCGCATGGAGATACTATGAGCGATGAGAAGCGAATCCGTTGTCCTTACTGCCAGAAAGTGTTCAAGCTGAAGGTGAAGCCCATGCGGGACGACCAGAAGACGCTGAACCTGCAGTGCCCTTACTGCAAGGAGAGTCTGGCCATCACCCGTGAGATGATTGCTTCGTCTCCGTCTTGATTTGGGCTTGATTTTGGCTTGATTTGGGCCTGATTCCGGCCAGATTAAGCAAAGGTTGCCGCCACTGCGGGCGGCGGCGACCATCAAGTGAAACGCGTCTGCGGGCAGATCAAGATATTCAGTACGTTCCGGCGGGGGCTGCAGGCAGGTGGTCGAGAGCGGCTTCCAGAGCACTTTCCGTGAGCGAGAACATTTCTTCGCTGTGGTCGTATCCCGCCAGATGCAGGATGCCGTGCGCCAGCAGGCGGATGGCGTGTTCTGACACGTTCTGCCCGTAGAGATGCGCCTCGCGGACGGTGGTTTCCAGCGACAGGGCCAGCCAGCCCATATGGTACCCTGCCCGCGCATCCGCCTGATCGCAGGCTGTGCCCGTTCCGGCTGGATGGTGGGGAGTTGCCTGTTCATTCCGGGTTCCGGGATCGGAACCGTGCCGTTGAGCGGCATGTGCCGGTGTGCAGGCTGGCGCTTCCGTTTCCCCATCTTCGGCAGTACCTGCCGGGAACGACAGGATGTTCGTTGGGCCGTGGCAGCCCAGAAAGGCACTGTTCAGTTCCGCTATTTCCGCATCATCCACCAGATTGATATCCAGCGAAGCCCCGGAATGGCCTATGTGGGCGCAGATGGCCGCAGCCGCGGTGCGAAGTTCGCGCGGGCAGAGGGGCAGCATCCACGCAATGCCCGGTGTTGTTTCTATCCGTATCATGGTGAATTTGGCCTTCAGCTTCCTGCGGTAAAGAGTGCGGCGTGGCGCAGCGCTGTTTTGCCGCGCATGGGCGACACCGGTTGGAGCTTTTCCTGCTTTGGCTTCTGCGTTGTTCCGCGTCCGGGCACCTTGGCCCCGGAGAGTTTGCTCCGGTTCATGCCCGCAGGTTTGGTGCCTGTTGCGGCTTCTTCCGAATCCTTACCCGCCGCCTGTGCGGGAAGGCCTGCAGAGGCCGGGCCGGTATCTGCCGTGGCACCCGCCTGTGAATCGGCCTGTTTTGATTCTCCCTTCTTGCCGCCGTTCTTGTCCTTGCGGTCGTCCGGGTATTCAATGCGCCGGTGGAAAATGCCCGTGAGAATGCGGTGGAAGCTTTCCGTCAGGGTATGCAGGTCGCGGAGCGTGAGCTCCGATTCATCAAGCTGGCCTTCAGCGAAAATGGACTTGATTATGGAGTCGATGTGGCCCCGTATGCGGCTGGGGGTGGGGTCTGCCAGCACACGGCTGGATGCCTCCACGGCATCGGCCAGCATGACGATGGCCGCTTCTCTGGTCTGCGGCTTGGGACCGGGGTAGCTGTAGTCTTCTTCACGCGGGTTGTCGCCGTTTTCCTTGGCCTTGTTGAAGAAAAAGCGGATGAGCGAGGTGCCGTGGTGCTGGGCGATGATATCTGCTATTTCGTCACCCAGCCTGTGCTTGCGGGCCATCTCCACGCCACGTTTTACATGGGTGCTTATGACCAGCGTGCTCATGGAGGGGGCTATTTTGTCGTGCGGATTTTTGGCGCGGCCTTGGTTTTCGATAAAATATTCGGGTTTGGCCAGTTTGCCCATATCGTGATACAGCGCGGCCACCTTGCACAGCAGGCTGTTTGCTCCCACTGCCTTGGCGCCTGCCTCCACCATGTTGGCCACGATGAGGGAATGGTGGTAGGTGCCAGGAGCTTCCAGCATGAGGCGTTGCAGCATGGGCTGTTCCAGATTCATCAGTTCCATGAGCCGGAAGCGGGTGGTGTAGCTGAAGGCGATTTCTATGAGCGGGCTGATGGCGAAGAGGACCAGCAGGGAGAGCAGGCCGTTAGCCGCCACATACAGGCAGCCTGTCCATATCTGGGTGCTTTCCAGTTGCTGGAGCAGGGCCACGCCGAGCCATGTGGCCAGCAGGCCCATGATGTGCGGAAAGACGCTCAGGGCGATATCCGTACGGGTCTGAGCCCGTTTGACCAGCAGTACATACCACATGGAACCAATGAAGTAGAACAGGAAGAGCCATATGGTGCCGCCTGTCATCATGCTGCACATGAATGACAGGATGAGAGCCGCAACGCTGCATCGTTTGAAGCCGAATACCATGGCCACCAGCCCGAGTGCCCCGGATACGGGGAAGAGCAGGGGAAGCAGTTCGGTCCGCACGTTTGGTGTCTGGTCGGTAAAGGAACCGTGGGCCAGCATGAGCATTTTTGCGCCTATGGCGAAGAGCAGCACCAGCAGGCCCATGAAGTAGAGATCTTTATTCTTTACATCTGAAATGCGCTGGCCCGGTTTGGCAAAGGCAAGGCCGCCGCCCAGCAGCAGGGTGGTGATGAACAGGCCGGCTATGCGCATGGGGAAGACGGTTTGCGGCTTGTGGCTGAGCAGTGCCTGCAACTGCAACTGGTCTTCTTCCGTCACCTTCTGTCCCTGACGGACGATGATCTGGCCTTTCTTTATCTGGTAGTAGACGGGGGGCACGGAATCCAGAGCAAGCTGCATGCGCTGGGTGGAAGCCTCTCTGTTCAGGGTGAGCGTGGGGGTGATGAGCGGTGTGGTAAGTGCGGTTACCGAGCGGCGTATGCGCAGGGAAAGTTTGAGATCGTCTTTTATGTGGTCTGCAAGGGCGGTGCGGATGTCTTCCAGATCCGGGATGGTCTGCAGTTCCATGCGCAGCGTTTCGGTTTCTGTCATCAGGTCGCGGACCACGATGCCGTGCCGGTACTGCTGCAGCAGGGATTTATCCGTGACCACGCCCTCGCTGAGCCGGAAAGAGAGCCATGGAAGGATTTTGGTGCGCATGACGGTCTGGAAGGTTTCCCTGCGCCAGTCTTCCATGGTCTGGGGCGTGATTTCGGCGTTCAGCGTTTCTGAAATGAGCCAGCGCAGGTGTTCCTGATCTGCCTCTTCTTTTTCAGGGGAGCTCAGCGCCTCGAACAGGTCGGCCACTCGGGCGTGCATCTGGTCCAGAGGTTGCTGGCTGAGGTCGAAGACGGGGGGCTGGACCTCTGCCACCTGTTTGCGCTTGGCCAAGGTGGAGGGCTGGTCTTCCAGCAGGAGGTCCTGATCGGCGGTCACGTCCTGCGTTGCCACCTCTCCCGCCACGAAAAGCTGGAGTTGCGGGCGCAGGTGCAGGCCGCCCATGACGGATATGCCCGCAAGCACCAGCACAATGAATATGAGGCCGGGCACGGGGCGGCCGGAGCTTTTTTTCGGCTTCTTACGCCGGAACAGGGGCAATTGGGCGAACAGGGTAAACAAGCTGAACAGACTGGTCAGCCGTGCCCGTTTGCCGTCGCTAGCCGTTTTTGGCTGATTCTGCTTGGTTGCGCTCATATGCCTGTACGATCCGTCCCACCAGAGGGTGGCGGATCACATCGTCTTCATGGAAGGTGAGAAACCGGATTCCCCTGACACCGTCGAGGATGCGCGCAGCATCCACCAGCCCGGACCGTTGCAGGTTCCTGCCCCTCTCGCCTGCGGGCAGGTCTATCTGGGTGATGTCTCCCGTTATGACAGCCCGCGAGCCGAAGCCGAGGCGGGTGAGAAACATCTTCATCTGTTCCGGGGTCGTGTTCTGCGCCTCATCAAGGATGATGAAGGCGTCATTGAGGGTTCTTCCGCGCATGAAGGCGAGAGGAGCGATTTCTATGACGCCGGTTTCCAGCATCTCAGAAACCTTTTCGAAGTCCAGCATGTCGTGCAGGGCATCATACAACGGACGAAGGTAGGGATTTACCTTCTCCACCATGTCGCCGGGCAGGAAGCCCAGCTTTTCACCGGCTTCCACAGCGGGGCGGGTGAGGATGATGCGCTTGACCTGCTTGGAAAGCAGTTTGGAAAGGGCCATGGCCACCGCAAGGTAGGTTTTTCCCGTGCCCGCGGGGCCTACGGCGAAGACCATGTCGTGGTCACGCAGGGCGGACACGTAATCTCGCTGGCTCAGGGTTTTGGGCGTGATGGTCTTTTTGGGGGAGGCGACAAACACCGCCTCTTTGAAGATGGCCTTGAGGTCTGTGCCCGGCTCCCGTGAGAGCATGCCGTAAGCATAGACCACATCACGCGGGTAGAGCGGATTGCCGGATTTGAGCAGGCCGTAAAGCTGCGTCATCAGGTTGAGCACGGTGTTCAGTTCGGTTGCGTCGGCGCAGGTGGCGGAAAGGGTTGCGCCCTTTGTGTGCAGCGCCACGCCGCTTTTCTCCGAAATGAGGGCCAGATTACTGTTCTGAGGGCCGAACAGATCGTTGGCCAACCGTGCATCGTCGAACTCCAGCTTTCTGGTGATGGTCTGTTCTGTCATATAATTTCAATGCCTTGCGGCAAAATAGCTGTATTGGGAAAATATGGGTGTGCAGACGCTACCCTTTTTCGGCCACAGCGTCCAATACTTTGCTCGCTACGCAACAGTCTGTCAATATTAGTAAATGTCTAGAAAAGTTGCCGTTGTGAAGAGGTGAGGCAATATCTGTTCGTTGGTACGGATGCTGCATGAGTGGTGCAGGTCGGAAGACTCTGCCGCGCATGGCAGATTGCAGGGAGGAACGGACATGTATACCACGAGCATAGAAAAGCTGGACGGCATAGCCTACAGCGGACTGCGTACAGACAGTAAGGCCACCGATACGGCAACTGCAAAAGAGACTGCTGCCGAGCGGACCACTGCGCGTCGCGCCACCATGTACACAGGGAACAATACCATGGCGGGCATTGCCCGGCAGGTGGAGGCGGCTCTTGCCAACGTGCAGCCGGACAGTAACGGGCGCATTACTTTTCAGCAGGTGGCGGACCACAAGAAGAAGCTGGAAAATGATTTTGCGGAAGAAGTAAAGAAAGACCTGCGCGCGCTGGGGGTGGATGAGAATATCGAGTTCCGGCTTGTTTCCGTGAGTGGTGGCGGTATATCCGTTTTGTCCGACCATAAGGATGCAGCCATGGTGGAGCGGTATTTCAAGGCCAATCCGGATATGGTGGAGCGCTTCAACCAGATTGAGACGCTCGGCAACTTTGACCGGGCGCGCCAGTTCCAGAACAGGCCCATAACGGACATGCGCCGTGAAATACAGATGCAGGGCGTGGAAGTGTTCATGAGCGCAGCACAGGGCAACGGCATGTCGCTGGCATCGGAACTGATGGATTTTTCCGCCTCGGGCTATTCGGCGGGTATGTTCGGGCTTAACCTTACGGTGTAGCGTATGGTTTTATGAACGATAGACGGGGCGGCCTGCGGGACGCCCCGTTTTTGTTTGTGCGGTTATGGGGCGCCCTTGTCTTTTCACGGTGTTGCTGTCATGAATGCGCCCATGCGCACGCTTCAGATAATCAATGTACGCTGGTTCAACGCCACGGCGTGGTACGGACTCTACCTTGCCACGCTGCTCCGCGATGCCGGGCACGATACACGCGTTCTTGTGCTGGATGGCACCGCAAGTGCCGCCAAGGCACGGGAGTGGGGGGCTGATGTTGTTTCCATGGACCTGAACGCGGCAAATCCGCTGCGCCTTGCCGAAACCTATGCGGCCATGCACCGGCTTGTGCGCGAGTTCCGGCCCCATGTGGTGAACTGCCACAGGGGGGAAGGCTTTCTGCTCTGGGGACTCCTGAAACGCCAGATGGCTGGCAAAGCAGGAGGGTTTCGGCTTGTGCGCACCCGTGGTGATCAGCGCCTGCCGAAAAACAACGCGGCAAACCGCTGGCTCCACGGCAGCGTGGCGGATGCGGTGGTGGCCACCAACAGCGTTATGGCCCGCCATTTTACCGATGTGCTCGGGGTGTCGCCCGAAAGGGTGCATACCATTCTCGGCGGTGTGGACGCGCAGCGCTTCCGGTTTGATGCCGCAGGCAGGGCGCGTGTGCGGGCTGAATTCGGCTACGAGGACGGGCATTTTGTGATAGGTCTGCTCGGGCGGTTTGACGAGGTGAAAGGGCAGCGCGAAACCATTGAAGCAGTGGCCGAACTGTATCACGGGCAGGGGATGCGGCACCTGCGGCTGCTGTTGCTGGGATTTGACAGCGCGACCCCGCAGGCGGAAGTGGAAGGCTGGATACGCCGCAGCAAGGTACAGGATATTGCCGTGATATCCGGCAAGCGCGATGATGTGGTGGCCTGCCTTTCCGCGCTGGATGCCGGGGTGGTCGCTTCCAAGTGGTCCGAGACCATTGCCCGCGCCGCGCTGGAGATTATGTCCTGCCACAGGCCGCTGGTTTCCACGTCTGTGGGGGTTATGCCCGACCTGCTGGATGCGGAGGCCCTTTTCCCGCCTGCGGATGTGCCCGCCCTTGCGGCGGCAATGCGCCGTCTTGCCACTGAGCCGGAATACCGCACCGCATTGCTTGCCGGTCAGCAGCCGCGCATCTGTTCCCTGAGCGGCGATGATTTTCTCGGGCGCACCCTCGCCCTGTATAACAGCATTCTCTGAAAGGGTATTCACATATGATCAATTTTGCCAGCGACAACGCATCCGGCGTGCATCCGCGAGTACTGGAGGCCCTTGGACGCGCCAACAGCGGCTTTGCCCGCGCTTATGGCGATGACCCCTTTACGCAGGAGGCGGACAGCGCTTTTTGCAGGGTTTTCGGCGATGATATTGCGGTTTTTTATGTGGTGAACGGCACAGGGGCCAACGTGCTTGCGTTGAAAAGTCTTACCCGGTCGTACCATGCGGTGGTGTGCGCGCAGATGGCGCATATAAACGTGGACGAGACGGGAGCCCCGGAAGCGCAGACAGGCTGCAAACTGTTGCCGCTGGTTTCCGCCAACGGCAAGATAACTCCGGAGCAGGTGCGTCCGCTGCTTGCCGCCAAAGGCGTGGTGCACCACAACCAGCCCAAGGGTATTTCCATTACGCAGGCAACGGAGTTCGGAGAGGTGTACACCCCGCAGGAGGTGCGTGCCCTTGCCGACCTTGCCCATGAGAATGGCATGTTCCTGCATATGGACGGCGCGCGCCTTGCCAATGCCGCCACCTCGCTGGGGGGAGATGTGAACGCCTTTACCCGTGATGCGGGGGTGGATGTGCTTTCGTTTGGCGGGACCAAGAACGGGATGATGTTCGGCGAGGCCGTGATTTTTTTCCGGGCCGGAGAACGCGGGGAAGCCGTTACGGATTTTCCCTACCTGCGCAAACAGAACCTGCAACTTTTTTCCAAAATGCGCTACGCCTCGTGTCAGTTCGCGGAAATGCTGCGTGACGGGCTGTGGCTGGAGAACGCGGCCCGTGCCAACGCCATGGCCGCCCGGCTGGCGGAAGGGCTGGCGGCTCTGCCCCATGTGCGGATTGCCAACAGGGTGCAGGCCAACGAGGTGTTTGCCTGTATGCAGCCCGGGCACATTGCCGCGTTGCAGGAGCATTTCTATTTCTATGTGTGGGACGAAGCGGCGCATCTGGTGCGCCTTGTCTGCTCCTTCGATACCACGGAGAAAGAGGTGGACGCCTTTTTGGACATGCTGCGCGCGCTGGCCTGATGATGGCCCGGCGTTGCCCCGGCGTTTACCTGCCGTGAACCCGGCGCAGACTCGGCGCAGG
>CAYRLL010000008.1:17442-48153 GCA_964425115.1 uncultured Desulfovibrio sp.
GCGGGCGTTTTCAGATGCGCATGGATGCGTACAGCCCCGCCAGCCACGGGCGGGAGTACAGGTGAAGGCGGAGCGAGAGCCATGCGCCGGATTTGTCCTTGGCCTTGAAGCGGTGGATGTGCTCGGCCTGCCCTGCCGGATTGGCTCCCATGGCGGTGGTGAAGAACACCGTGTAGCCCACTTCTTTGGCAATGCGCAGCGCCAGCGGAGAAAAGGCTCCCCACGGCCAGCAGAGCGTATTTTCAGGCCTGCCGAGTTCCCGCTCCAGCAGCTCTTTGGAATCGGCCAGTTCGCGCCGTATGGCGTGCTCCATGGTCCGGTCATCTTCATAGCCGCCCAGTTGCTCCGGCGCGAATCCCCGCACCAGAGCGGCAAGCCGTTCTTCATTGGCAGGGTCTTTAAAAAAGGCGAAGGCGGCGTCCTTATCCTGCGGCACCAGCGCGCGGACAGCTTCCGTGAGTGCCGCAGAGGGGATGAACGCCCTGTTGGCAAGCCGGGGGCGCGCCTTGAAGCGGGGCAGACCCCACACGACTTCGGCGTCCACACGGTCAAAGGTGCGGGTGCGCTTTTCCGGTTTATGGAATCCGTCATATTCCGGGCTGACGAATACGGTCCGGTGCCACATGGAATGCGAGGCCACGCGCATGATGCCGCTCTGTTCCATGGCCCGCGCTTCGTTCCAGTTGAGGAACATATCCTGCCGCTCTTCAAATCCCAGCCTGTGCGCGACGTAGGGGGCATCCACCCTGGGCAGAGTATCGGGCGTGCACCGGCCGTTCCGGACATCGGCCATGGTGGGGCGCACGTCACCTGCCGTTTCCAGTTTGCCCGCTACCGCAAACACCGTGCCTTTGTGGCCGTATTGTTCCAGAATGGGCAGGGCGTGAACGTGGTTGTCCAGAAATCCGTCGTCAAAGGTGATGAGCACGGATTTGGGCGGCAGAGGCGTGCCGCGCAGGAAAAAGGCTTCTGCCTCTTCCAGTCCCACCCCGCGCCAGCCGCCGCGCCGCATGGCCCGGCAGTGCTCCTCGAACCGTTCGGGCGAGACGGCGATGGGGTTTTTCCAGCAGGAAATGTAATGGTACATCAGTACCGGAAGGGATAGGCTCATGAATAACTTGAGGGGGTGGCAGGTTGACTATGAATTATGGTGCGTTATGTTAGCATTCGAAAATGCAGAACGCTTGTCTGCACATCTTCGCGGCGTAGTACCGCCAGTCGTCTTACTGAGGAGAGCTATACGAGATGGGTGTTGAATACAAGGATTATTACAAGCTGCTGGGCGTTTCCAAAAGCTCATCCAAAGACGATATCGCCAAGGCATTCAAGAAGTTGGCTCGTCAGTACCATCCTGACCTGAATCCGAACAACAAGGACGCGGAAGCCAAGTTCAAGGAAATTAACGAGGCGTATGAAGTTCTGAAGGATGATGAAAAACGCAAGCTCTATGACCAGCTGGGTCCCAACTGGCAGCACGGGCAGAATTTTCAGCGTCCGCCCGGATTTGAGAACGCGCATTTCGATTTTCAGGGCGGGGGTGATTTCAGCGACTTCTTTGAAACCATTTTCGGCGGTGGCGGATACCGCCGTCCCGGCGGCGGCTTCGGGGCAGACCCGTTCGGCGGCTATTCGTCCGGGCGGCCGCGCCGCGGAAGGGATGTGGAAGCCACGCTCAGCCTTTCGCTTGAAGAAGCCTTTGCCGGTGGCAGAAAGGCGGTGACCATTCAGGATTCCGGACCCGGCGGAACCAAGACGCTGGAAGTGAATATTCCCGCAGGCATCAAGGACGGTGCCAAGATTCGGCTTTCCGGGCAGGGTGATAAGGGGATGGGCGGCGGTCCTGCCGGGGATTTGTATCTTAAGGTGGCTATTCTTCCGCACCACCGCTTCCAGCTTGACGGGGTGAACGTGGTGCTGGACCTGCCGCTGGCACCGTGGGAGGCCGTGCTGGGGGCTGCCGTGCGCGTTCCCACGCTGGACGGCGACATAGAACTGAACATACCCCCCGGCACGGGCAGCGGGCGCAGGTTGCGGTTGCGCGGCAAGGGCCTTGGGCCTGTATCCGCACGGGGCGACCAGTACGTGCGTATTGTGGTTAAGGTGCCTGATTCGCTTACGGAAAAGGAGCGTGCGCTGTGGGAAGAGCTGCGTGATGCCTCCTCGTTCAAGGCGCGTGAATACTAGCCCGGTTTCCTGCGGAGGTTGCTGATGGAGAGATACCGCTACGAAGACGATTTGCCCATTCAATCCGAGTATATAGCATGGGCCGAGTTTCTGGAGCTGACCGCCGTGCACCCCACAAGGCTTGGAGAGCTGCTTGAACTTGGCTGGCTTAATCCGGCACGCACGGGCCAGCAGGAATATCTTTTTACCCGTAAGGACGTGTATCGTTTACGCAAGCTGGAACGCATCTGCACCGATTTTACCCTGTCCACACTGGGGGGGTCCATCATCGTGGACCTGCTGGAGCGGATAGACCAGCTTGAGCGCAAGGTGCAGGAACTGGAATTGTTGCTCAGAGAGTAACCGTACAGCCGCATTTGCGGCCCGGCAGTGCATCCGGGCCATGCAGGGAGTGAACAGACATGAACTTGAATCAGTTTACGGAAAAATCACAGCAGGCTGTGGGCGAGGCGCAGAATATCGCCGTCCGTCTCGGACATCAGCAGGTGGATGTGGAGCACCTTGTGGTAGCGCTTCTGGATCAGGACGGCGGGCTTGTGCCGCGGCTGCTTGAACAGATGGGGCATACGCCCAAGGCGTACCGCGATGCGGTGGACAAGGTGCTGCGCAAGCGTCCCGCCGTGAGCGGGCCGGGTGCCAGCCCGGACTCCATCTATGTGACGCAGCGCCTGAACCGCCTGCTGGTGCGGGCACAGGATTTTGCCAAGCGGCTGCAGGACGAGTACGTGAGCGTGGAACACATCTTCTGCGCCGCGCTGGATGAGCCTGTATCTACGGATATAGGGCGCGTGAACAAGGAGTTCAGCCTTACGCAGGATGCGGTGCTTGCCGCGCTCACCCGTGTGCGCGGCGCGCAGCGCGTGACCTCGCAGAATCCTGAAGATACGTACGAAGCGCTGAAGAAATACGGGCGCGATCTGGTGGAAGAGGCCCGTAAGGGCAAACTTGATCCTGTGATCGGCCGGGATGCGGAAATACGCCGTACCATCCGCATCCTTTCGCGGCGCACCAAGAACAACCCCGTGCTCATAGGCGAGGCGGGCGTGGGCAAAACCGCCATTGTGGAAGGGCTTGCCCACCGCATACTCAACGGTGACGTGCCGGAAAGCCTGAAAGACAAGAGCCTGTTCGCGCTGGATATGGGCTCGCTTATTGCCGGTGCCAAGTATCGCGGCGAGTTTGAGGAGCGCCTGAAGGCCGTGCTCAAGGAAGTGGAGAAGGCGGAAGGCCGTATTCTCATGTTCATAGACGAGTTGCACACCATTGTGGGAGCGGGCAAGACAGAAGGTGCCATGGACGCCAGCAACCTGCTCAAACCCATGCTGGCAAGGGGCGAGCTGCACTGCATAGGCGCGACAACGCTGGACGAATACCGCAAGTACATTGAAAAGGACCCAGCCTTTGAGCGTCGTTTCCAGCCTATTTTAGTGGACGAACCCACGGTGGAGGACACCATATCCATTCTGCGCGGTCTGCGGGAGCGGTTTGAGGTGCACCACGGCGTGCGCATAAGCGATTCCTCCATAGTGGAGGCGGTGATGCTTTCTGACCGGTACATTTCAGACCGCCAGTTGCCGGACAAGGCCATTGACCTGATTGACGAGGCGGCGGCCATGATCCGTACAGAGATAGACTCGTTGCCTGCGGAACTGGATGAGGCCAACCGGAAGATCATGCAGTTGGAGATAGAGCGGGAGGCCTTGAGGCGCGAGAGCGATGAGGCATCGCGCGAGCGGCTGAAGAAGCTGGAGAACGAGCTTGCCGGGCTGCGAGAGACGCAGGCCGCCCTGTTGGCCCAGTGGGAGCGCGAGAAAGGGTCTATAGACTCGGAGCGCAGCCTCAAGGAAGAGATTGAGCGCACCCGCCGTGCCATTGAGGAGGCGGAACGCAATTACGATCTTAACCGTGCGGCCGAGTTGAAGTATTCCACGCTGCTCAATCTGGAGAAGCGTCTTGCGGAGTTGAGCGGAGGAGAGAACAAGGATGGCAGGCTGCTCAAGGAAGAGGTGCATCCTGACGACGTGGCCGAAATAGTGGCCCGCTGGACGGGGATACCTGTTTCCAAGTTGCTGGAGGCCGAACGGGAAAAGCTGCTGCGGCTTGGCGACGAACTGCACCGCCGGGTTGTGGGGCAGGAAGAGGCCGTGGCTGCTGTGGCGGAAGCGGTGCTGCGTTCTCGCGCGGGGCTTTCGGACCCCAACCGGCCCATAGGGTCCTTTATTTTCCTCGGCCCCACAGGGGTGGGCAAGACCGAGTTATGCAAAACGCTGGCTGCGGCGCTCTTTGATTCCGAAGACAACATAGTGCGTCTGGACATGAGCGAATACATGGAGAAGCACACCGTGGCGCGGCTGATCGGGGCGCCTCCCGGATATGTGGGGTATGACGAGGGAGGGCAGCTTACCGAGGCCGTTCGCCGCAAGCAGTACAGCGTGGTGCTGTTTGACGAAATAGAAAAGGCGCACCCGGATGTCTTTAACGCCCTGCTGCAGATACTGGATGACGGGAGGCTGACGGACAGCCACGGGCGCACGGTGAACTTCAAGAACACCATTGTCATAATGACCTCTAATATCGGCGCACCGCTGATGCTGGAAGGCATAACGGATGAAGGCGAATTCCGCCCCGGCGTGCGGGAGGCGGTGCTGAACGAACTGCGGGCGAATTTCAGGCCCGAGTTTCTGAACCGCGTGGACGAGACCGTGCTGTTCCGTCCGCTGTTGCGGGAGCAGATACAGCGTATAGTGGACCTGCTCATGCAGCGCATTCAGGCCCGGCTGGCAGACCGCAAGATCACCTTGACGCTGGAGGATACGGCACGCGAGTTCATCGCCGCTGCCGCGTATGATCCGGTATACGGAGCCCGTCCGCTGCGGCGCTATCTCCAGCAGCATGTGGAAACACCGCTGGCACGCAAGATCATTGCGGGCGAACTGCCGGACGGCAGGGCTGTTTCGGTTGGCCTGAGTGAAGGAAGGCTGGTGTTTGAGGTGTCCTGCAGCGACCGGGCGTAACGTCTTCAGTCCGCCGATCTGCACCTTTAGCAGATGTTTGATTCCCGACTGCAACACAGGGCCGCATGCCCCGTCTCGCTGATACGTGCGACGGGGCGGCCCTGTTGCGCGTTCTTTACGGCGGTTGCCGGGCAGGGAGACTTCTGGTAAGAAATCCTGCGCTCAGGATCAGCCCTCTCACGTTCAAACAGGGAGCATTTCCATGCGGTTCTTTCATTTGGTGCGCGTTTTCGCGCTTGCGTTGCTAACCATGACCGCCGGCCCTGCGCTGGCTCAAGGGGAATATCCCATGATACAACTGGAAACCACCATGGGCACCATGGTGCTTGAACTGGATGCCGAAAAAGCCCCCAAGACCGTTGCCAACTTTGTGCAGTATGTGCAGGAAGGGCATTATGACGGCACCATTTTTCACCGTGTCATTGACGGATTTATGATTCAGGGCGGCGGATTTGATGCCCAAATGGTACAGAAGCCCACCCGTGACGAAATTGAGAACGAGGCGGACAACGGACTGAAGAACGACCGCTACACCATTGCCATGGCCCGTACGGCGGCCCCGCATTCCGCCAGTTCCCAGTTTTTCATCAATGTGAATGACAACCATTTCCTGAACCACACCGGCAAGAACATGCAGGGCTGGGGATATGCCGTGTTCGGCAAGGTGGTGCAGGGAACCGAGGTGGTGGACAAGATTAAGGCCGTGGCAACAGGCACTTATGGTTTTCATGAGAACGTGCCTGCGGAGCCCGTGGTTATTCTTAAGGCCAGTGTGGTGGAATAAGCGGTTCGCGGTGTTGTCTGGGGGGTAACTTCAAACAGCGAGGTTGCTTTCGTGTGCATTTGGAAACGGCTTGTTTCTCTGGCGGTCTGTTCCGCGCTGCTGATTCAGTTGGCGGGTTGCGGCATTATTCTGTACCCGGAACGCAAGGGGCAGAAACCCGGAAGGATAGACCCCGGCGTGGCCATTCTGGACGCCGTGGGGCTGTTTTTCTTCATCATTCCCGGCGTGATTGCCTTTGCCGTGGATTTTGGAACCGGTGCTATCTATCTGCCCGGAACCGCTGATTCCGGAACCGGAAGCCGGTTTGCCTCTGATGAGGCGGGAACGGGAGACATGCGCATGGTGCAGGTTGATCCCGCCCTGCTGCAGGAAGAGTATATTGAGGCCGTTGTTGCCAACCACACCGGAAAGAATGTGGACCTGAGCGCCCCCGGTGTTATCCTTAGGGAAGCCCGGTCAGGTGAAGCTGCGGACCTTTCCGGAGAGCGGGCACGTATGTAGTTTCCCAACCGTTCCGCCCAGGTAAAGCAATCGGCCTTCTCCGTACTGTGCGGAGAAGGCCGGTTTTTTTGTATGCTGCGGGCCGGTTTCGCTGCCGTGAGAGGCGCGCGGGCAACTGCGCTTGTGGTCTAGCGCAGCAGGTCCATGACCCGGAAGTTGGCATCGTTCACGCGCTGCGAGAGCAGGTGCACGATGAACCTGTGGATGGCCGAGAGTAACTGCGGGTCTGAGTGCTGCATGCGGTCCAGCGTGGATTGCGAAAGGCGGTAGAGAACGCATTTTCCGGCGGCTACGGCAGAGGCTGACCGGGGGGCATGGGTGTAGATGCCCATTTCGCCAAATACGGTTCCCGGCCCCATTTTTTTGAGGCGGGTGGTCTTTCTGGCACCCAGTTCCAGCTGGATGTTCACCATGCCGGATTCTATGAAGTACATGGCGTCTGCCGTATCGCCCTGACGGAAGACGACCTCTTTGTTGCGGAATTCCATACGCTCAAGAAAGGGCATGAGCCGGGAGAGCTTGTCCGGTTCCGGGAAAAGCGGGGAGAGCATGTCGGTGAGGGACTTATCCTCTTCATCGTCCATCCCCTCCTCCGAGAGGATGCGGTCTTCGCACCACTCCAGAGCGTAATCCATGTCTACAAAGGAGATGGAGCTGCCGTCCGCCTCGTTCAGGGCATATCCGGCGGATTCCAGTTGCTGCTCAACCTCGAAGGGGACATTGGTGAAAATGAGCAGAAAACCGTTTTTGGCGGCAAGCTGCTTGAGCTGGGTGAAGCTGATGGCAACCTGTGCCGCCAGCCCGTTTACCAGCGAAAAGTCCAGAATAAGGTACCGCAGGGATGGCAGGGCATCGTCACGCAGGCGGTTGCGGATGGCGGCGATGATGGGCGTGGTGGAGCCGAGGAATATGAACCCCTGCAGGCGCATCATCAGTATCTCGTTGCCGCGCGTTCTGAGCATAGCGAGATGATTGGCACTTCTGTCCACCCGGCTGCGGTGGGTGCTGCCCGGCAGAAGATGTTTGATGACGGTGCTCTTGCTGTAGCGGTGCGCCAGCACGAGGATGGAAAGCAGAAAGGCTGCTGCCATGCCGGCCAGTATACCGAACACGGCGGCGGTAAGAAATATGATGACCAGAAGGACGTAGTCGTCCATTCGTGTGAACTGGCGCTTTGTGTCCACAAGCCATTTGCGCAGCAGGGCGAACCCGAAGAAGACAAGCAGACCGGCGGGGACGAACCGCGGAATGTAGCCCGCCAGCGGTCCTGCCCACAGGAGGGCCGAGCCGCAGAGCAGGCCTGCCACCACACCGGCCAGCGGCCCGCGTTTGCGGGCGGAGTCCGCTCCCATGCTGCGGTTGACGGATATGGATCCCGGAAGCCCGCCCAGCATGGCACTTATCGTGTTGGACATGGCAAGGCTGCGCAATAGGTCGTTGAGGTCTACATCGTCTTCGAGAAGCAGCTCCAGCGTGTACACCTTGTCTGCCAGAGAGAGGATGACCAGAACCATGGCGGCGGCAAGGTAGGGTAATCCTTCAAGAAGGACCGGCCATTGGATGTCTGTGATCAGGCCCGCGTGCAGTACGTGCCACGGCAGAGCAGGGGAGACCGGGGACAGGAGCGTGCCGGTATCTTGCGCGGAGAGGATGTCTGTGCCGGAAAAAATGTACATGCCGTGAGCGGCACCGATGCTCAGAGCGAGGAGCAGGATTTTTAGCAGCGCATTCTTGGAGCGGTAGACAAAGAGCAGAAGCACCACGCCAAGGCCTAAGGCGGGAAGCCACTTCAGGCATTGACCGCTGCTGAAGGCGGGGGCTATTCCGGCGAGGCAGAAGGGGTCTGCCGCAGTAATTTTGTATGCTCCCTGCAAAAGAACCAGCCCGACAGCGGCGAGCAGGCCGCCTATCACAGGCTGGGGAATGAACCTCAGAACCCGGCCTGCGTCCATGCGTGCGGCCAGTTGTGCTGCCATGCCCGTGAGCAGTGCGGTGATGACCATGCCGGCAATGAGTGTGGCGCTGGCCTGTTCCGGTGACAGGGAGTCCGTTTGCCCGTGCAGAAAAAGGGCAAACAGGAACAGCAGGCTGCATGTTGCGGTTTCGGGTCCCGCCGCGAGAACGGGCAGGCGGCCCCGGACCGACATGACGATGCAGAAAACCGTGGCGGAAGTGAGAGCCATGCCGAAAACCAGATCGGCCGAACACAGGCCGGGGGCCGCTTCGTGAATGAGCATGGCAAAGGTGAGGCAGAAGAAGATGAGCAGCAGGCCGCCCTCCAGACCGCCCAGAACGTTTCCGGCTATTCCGCCGTGCAGCAGGGGAAGACGGTTTCGTGTCTGGCGCGGGGCAAAGTCGACAGACTGGCCCGATGCGCCGGATGATGCACCGGATGTCGTGCCCGAAGCCATGTCGGAAGCCGTGCCGGATGTTGCAGTGCGTTCCTTCGTTGCGTGGGACGGGACGGACGGCGGGGTCTCGGCATCCTGAATCTGCAGGGAGGCAAGAAGGTCTTCGCCTTCTGCCTGTTCTTTCGCAATGTCGCGTTCGGGGAGTGTGTGCCCGGCGGCATTGGCGCGTGGGGCGTGCGTGCCGGACATGCCGGTTCTTTTAAATTCCCCTGAATGGGCAGCCAGTGCCGGTTACGGAGTGGGCGTGACAAGTACAGCCTGCCTGCATGAGGAGCAGCGCACTTTGGTACCCGCAAATTTGTCCGGGACGTCCTTTCGGATTCCGCATGCCTCGCAGTGGAATAGGGCCACGATGTTACCTCGGTCTTGCTTTCCGGCTAGTCGTTCAACACAACGGGCACCGATGCGTGCCGCCTGCTGTGGAACATATATATCGCTAGGCAATGCCGCCGTGAGCGGCTATGGTCTGCGAAAGCATTGTAAGCAGCATTTAACCCTTTGTATAGCATGGATATTGGGTGACGGGCAACTGGCTGTGTCTGATAGGTTTTGTTGCCCGTGTCGGCTGCTGGGCAGCTGGGATGGTTTTCTGTAAATAGTATGTATAATCATATGGTTATGTTTTGCACTCCGTTGCGTTGCGCGGAGGAGAATACAGTGAGAACTCCCGGGAGAAGGTATGGACTACCGCATGGAGCAGGACAGTCTGGGACGGCACAAGGTGCCTGCGGACGCCTATTACGGTATTCAGACAGTCCGGGCGCTGGAGAATTTTGATATCTCCGGTGTTCCCGTATCGCGGTACATCCGCATGGTGCAGGCGTTGGCGGAGGTGAAGAAGGCGGCGTGCCTTGCCAATGCCGATCTGGAACTGCTGCCGGAGCATGTGAGCGATGCCATTGTGCAGGCGTGCCGCGATGTGCGCGGAGGGATGCTGGATGCGCAGTTCGTGGTGGATGTGGTGCAGGGGGGAGCGGGCACATCGGTGAATATGAATGCCAACGAGGTGATATGTAACCGCGCGTTGGAGATTTTGGGGCATCCCAAGGGGGCATATACCGTTATTCATCCGCTAAACCATGTTAATCTTTCGCAATCTACCAATGATGTGTACCCGACTGCCCTGCGGCTTGCGCTGGTGCGGTATGTGGATGATCTGGTGCTTGCCATGGAAGAACTCCGGACGGGACTGGACGCAAAGGGACGGGAGTTTGCACGGGTTATAAAAATGGCGCGTACACAGTTGCAGGATGCTGTGCCCATTACGCTGGGAGCGGAATTTGCGGCGTGGGGAGTGACCGTGGGCGAGGATGTGCAGCGTCTGAGAGAGATGCGCCTGCTCCTGTGCGAGGTGAATATGGGAGCCACCGCCGTGGGTACGGGCATAAACTCCGTAGCCGGGTATGCGGAGCTGGTGGTGCAGCGTCTTGCGGATATAACCGGCTTGCCCGTGCGGCGTGCGGAAAATTTGATGGAAGCCACAAGCGATGCCGGAGCTTATGTCATGCTCTCCGGCATTCTGAAGCGTATTGCCGTGAAGATTTCCAAGATATGCAACGATCTGCGGTTGCTTTCCTCCGGGCCGTTCACGGGGCTGCATGAGATAAACCTGCCAGCCGTTCAGCCGGGGTCTTCCATCATGCCCGGCAAGGTGAATCCGGTTATCCCGGAGATGGTCAATCAGGTGGCGTATCAGGTGGTGGGCAACGATATGACGGTGACCATGGCGGCTGAGTCCGGACAGCTGCAGTTGAATGTGTTTCTGCCCATTATCGCGTTTAACCTGTTTCAGGGGCTTGAAATGCTTTCCCGGGCCTTTGTCACCCTGCGCAGGCGCTGCGTGGATGGCATTACGGCCAACCCCGAGCGGTGCCTTGAACTGGTGCGCGGCTCGCTGGGTATTGTTACCGCGCTTGCCCCCGTGGTGGGCTATGAGGCGGCGGCGCAGATAGTGAAAGAGGCGCAGGAAACCGGGAAGGATGTCTGCACGCTGGTTCATGAGGCAGGCTATGACAATGCCGAAGAGATATGCGGCCTGCTGGACCCGGAAACCATGCTTGCGCCCAGAGGGCGGCAGGCCAAGGCATGACGGGCCGGTTGCGGAGATTTGGCGTGTGCTTTTTTGTCATGTTCTCTGAAGCATTGTGAGCCGGTCATGAAGCACTGCATTGCCTATAGCCGTATAGTGGATTGTTCCCACCCTGTTTCCGAGGGGATGCCTCTGTGGCCGGGCGATCCGGCAACACGGTTCATACCCTGTGCTGATATTGCAGAGCACGGGTTTGCCCTGCGTTCCTTTTCCATGAGCGAGCATGGGGGCACGCATTGCAATGCGCCGAATACCTTTTTCCCCACCGGACCCGATATAGCGCAGGTGCTGCGCGAGCCGCCCGTGCTGCCCATTGCCGTGGCTGACTTTTCGGAACATGCGGCACGGGATGCCCGCGCTCTGTTTTTGCCGGAGCATCTGGCGGACTGGGAGGCGCGGAACGGGCAGGTGCAGCCGGGAACGCTGTTCTGTGTGCATACGGGATGGGATGCGTTGTGGGAGCAGCCCGGGCAGTTCCTCGGTATTACCCGGGGGCAGGCGGGGGCAATCTGTTTTCCTGCTGTTGCGCGGGAAACGGCGGAACTGCTCATGCATGGGCGGGGGGCTGCCGGGGTGGGCATAGACACGCACGGCGTGGACAGCCCTGCGGATGATGGCTATGCCGTGAACCGTACCGTGCTGGCGGCGGGGGGATTGGTGCTTGAGTGTCTTGCCCGGCTGAATACGCTTCCGGCCACAGGTGCCACGGCTGTTATCGGCGGGCTGCGTCTGGAAGGCGGGACGGGGTGCCCTGTCAGCGTGACTGTTTTTGTTCCGTAACGCGGTGCTATGGTGCACCGTGAAAGGGCGGTGTTACGGAGAGGGGAGCATGTGCCGACATGCGGAGCACGCCGGGTGAGTGTCCTGAAAGGGCAGCCGCCGTGCATTACTGCCGTCTGTTCCCTGTGCCTGAAGGCATAGCTGTTTACCTTTTGCCCTTGCCGCTCTGGCTGTCTTGCCGGTTGTATCCGGCTTGTCCGGTTGCCTTTCTGCCGACCTTGCTCTTCTTTTAATCCTGCCTGTCCGAATCCGAACAGAATCCGGCAAAATCCGGCAGAACCCGAACAGAATCCGGCAGAACCCGGCCAGCAGCGGCCCGCATCCGCCCGTATCCGTCTGAATCTGCCTGTACCTGTCTGAACCTGTCTGGGGCTGCCTGAATCGGTCCGGACCTGCCCAGTTCTGCCAATAACTGCCAATATCTGCCAATATCTGCACGGCCCAGCTCTGGTCTGCCAAGACCTGTCATATCCCGCTGTGTCCGCCTGTACCCGTCTGCATATCATGACCGCGTGTACCGCATGTGCAGTCTCGCCGGAGACTGCTCTTTGTGCGGTTTCTTGCCCTTTGCTGACTGCCAGCTTGCGATTGTCATTTACCGGACAGCCAATCGGCGAATTGTTGTTGCCGGTTTAATATATAATGGCAAATACATGAGAATATACCTTACAATTGTATCCTAAAGCCCGGAGGATACTCCGCAATGCACTGCCATAGTTGGTAACAGAGGAGGTCGAATGGCCTATTGTATTGAAAATTTTCAGAATACTGCAAGTGGCGTAATGGTGCGGGTGTACTGGAGATGCAACAAGCATGTGCATGATGCAACACTTATAACGCGGGTTGCAATATGGTTGGGGACAACCCTCGGTGGCACGTGGGGTGTCAGGCAGGGATCGTATCGGTCTAATCAGTCGTCTCCGCCGGTGAACGGGTTGGAGTATACGGGCTGATCCAGAGAATGATTTTCACTGAAAACACAAGGAGTAGTTATGGCAATGGGCGATGAATTCAGGGGCTTGCCCATGGAAGAGCTGATCGGCAGTCCGCTTTCCGCTGCGTGCGCAGCCAACCTTAAGCTGGCACAGGCAACCAGCGATTTTATTCAGGCGGTGGGATTTCAGATTGGTGACGACGGAAAGCCTTCTCAGGCGATACGTACTGCGGATTTTCGCTACAGCGTGCCGGGACCGGACAACAAGCCGGTGGATTATCAGATTTCCACGCCTTTGCTCGCCATTGTTCCCATTCCCAGCCTGAAGGTGAGCAATGTGGACATTACCTTTGATATGGAGGTGCGCAGCAGCGAATCGAGCAAGGAATCGTCCGACAAGCAGGGAGCGTTTGAAGGCTCCGGTTCGGTGGGATGGGGTCCTTTTAAGGTGAGCGTCAAGGTTTCCGGCTCTGTTTCCACGCATCAGGAAAACACGCGGTCCACGGACAAGTCCGCAAAGTATCACGTGCAGGTGACAGCCGTGGATAACGGCATTTCCGAAGGGCTTGCCCGTGTGCTCGACATCATGAACAAGAGCGTGGTTCCCGTGCCGCTGGCTTCTGCCGAACCCAAGCAGTAGGCATGGACACACTGCCCAAGGTGCCGGTCCGGCAGGGCGCAGTGCTGCCGGACCACACGGAAGATATGGGGGCAGGACACGCGGCATGGGCCTTAAGCATTCATGCATCAATGTGTAGCCGTGCGTGACCGGCGTTCTGACAGCGCATGCAGAGGGCGGGAATGAGCAACGACTTTGCTTTGGAAGATGTGCGGTTCATCAAGAAAATTACCGTGGGGTCGACGAATCCCAATCTTCAGGCCACCGATGCCGAGAGGGAGCGTCAGGTAAGTGAGCTTAACAGGTGCCTCAACGAGGTGCCCCGGGGACGGATTATCGGCCGGGACGTAAGCTTTGGTGTGTATTCCGTGGGGGAGCATCAGGTAGTGATGCAGGCGACGACGTATCATGTGGGATTTCCTCGCAGGCCGTCTTGGGATGAATAGGGATGAATAGGGGATGAACAGGGCAGGTGCAGGGAGGATGAACCGTGGCTATAAAACTGGACGACATGTTGCGTGCCATGCACAATTCCGTGGTCAAGGCGCAGCAGATATCGGAGCAGCAGCACATGCGTGTGTTGCAGCGTTATTTCAACTACGATGACGAGAATGCAACGTATGACGACCTGGAGAAGGGCAGACCCAAGGTTACCGTGGTGCAGTTGCCCTTTGTGGAGAACGGGGAGGTGCGGTACAAGGAGGTGGAATTGCCGCTGATAGCCCTTACCCCGCCTTCATCGCTGGTTATTGATACGGTGCGTATCAACTTCAAGGCATCGCTGACAGGGTTTGAGGAAAGCAAGGAGACCAAGAAGGGTTTTGATTTCAAGACCATGGTCCGTGCCATTACAGGGCTGGGGCAGGATTCGGCCCCTGTTATCCAGATGCCTGTGGCAGAGAGTGAAGACAGGCACCGGGGTGCCCCGGTCATGGATATGCAGGGGAAGAATCCTGCCGCCATGGCCGATATTGAGATTACCTTCAAGAACGGAGACCCGCCGGAAACCATTGCCCGCATAGGCGACCATATTATCAGGATGCTGCCCTTGTAGGCGGCCTTCAGGCGGAGCGGGGGGCTGGCCCGGACTGTGCCCGGACTGTGGTTGGGCTGCGGCCCGGTTGTGGCCGGACTGCGGGCCGGATTCCGGCCCGCCCGGTATTGCCGTTATTTTTCCAGAAAGAAATCCACGCTTGTCACCACGCGGACGACCTTTATCTCAGGCGAGTAGGGGTCGCGTTGGTCTATGGTGAACACTCCCTGCCGTGCCGTGCGTATGCTGCCCACCGTGCTGCCGGAATCGGCGGCAAACTGGTTGGCGGCTTCGCGCGCATTGCGCGTGGCGGCGGCTATCATCTCCGGTTTTACCTCGTTGAGTCTGGTGAAGTCGAACCGGGGCTGAAAATCATAGGAATAGACCAGCATGACGCCCTGCGCGAGCAGGCCGCCGGAGGCTGCCATGGCGGCCTTAACAGCCTGTATGCTGTCGGAGCGGACGGTGAGCACCGCCTCTGCGGAATACCGGTGGGGCGGACGCTGGTCCGGGTTGGCCCCGTAGGCGTAGTGGTCTGTGATGCGGGGCGTGGAGCGGGTCTTGTCGGCAGATTCCAGTTGGTGCTGCGCCAGAAATGCCTGAATGCGCTGTTCCGATTCTTCTATCTTCTGCTGCAGAACCGGCAGTTCGTTGGCGGTAACGGTGAAGCTGATGGGCCAGATCACGCTGTCTGCGGGGAATTCCTGCTCCGCAAGGCCTTTGACCGAGACGTAGCGGTCATAGGCTTTGAACTCCCCGACGGCTTTTCCCAGAATGACGCTTGCCGCAACAATGGCCACGGCGAGGGCAAGGGCCGAAAGAACTAGGGATGAGGATTGGCATTTTTGCTCGTTCATGGGTTCTCCTTCAGGCTGTGCCCGCAAAGGGCTGTGGGGATGAGTCTATCAGAATGCGGTTCAGGTTGAAAGCGGCGGATGCTGTTTGCGGCAAGCCTGTGCAGGGTGCCCGCAGGGAGGACAGACGGAAAACCCCCGCACCGGCATTGCCGCTACGGGGGAGTTTTTGTCATGGACCGGTGCTTTGCAGCGCGTGGTCAGCGAGGGGCGGGGCGCTATTTCTGCTTTTCTCCGAAGGACAGGGCGTGCGTGGTGCACGCAGTGACGCAGGCGGGCTTGAGCCCCATATCCACGCGGTCCATGCAGAAGTCGCACTTGAGGACGGTATTGGTAGCGGCATTGAATACGGGGATATGCCACGGACAGGCTTCTATGCAGGCCTCGCAGCCTATGCATTCTTCCTGAACCACGTAGACGATGCCGTCTGATTCGCGCCGCTTCATGGCTTCGGTGGGGCATACGTCCACGCAGGCGGGTTCTTCACAGTGATAGCAGCACTGGTAGGAAGCCTTTATGAACGGCACGCCGTCTTTCATGACCGGCAGGGAAGAGGTATGCACCCCCAGCTTGATGCCGAGCGGGGTGTTGTTTTTGGATTTGCAGTGTACTTCGCATGCCTTGCAGTGGATGCAGCGGTTCTTGTCCAACTTCAGTCTGTACTTGCTCATGGTGCTCTCCTGACTCGGCTATGCCTTGCGGACGGTGACGAAATGTTCCTGAAGCGAAAGGCCCCCGCCTGAACGGTCCCATACTTCAAGGCCGCCGGGCATGAGTTCCTGATCGGCTACGCCCCTGCCGATGGCGCGGGATTCCACGGGCAGCCTGTGCCCGAATCCGTGCACCATGAACAGGGCTTCCGGGTGGATACATTCGGTCACAAAGGCCTTCATGCGACCGGCGGGCTTGCCTGCGGAGGCCACCTCGACCATGTCGCCGTCTGCTATGCCCAGTTCTTCGGCACGGGAGGTGTGCATCCATGCCACGTTTTCAGGCATCTGCTCGTGCAGCAGGGGGTTGTTTACCGTGTGCCCCTGCGTGTGCACGCCCACGCGTCCGAAGGCGATGCGGAACTCGCCGGGCGCGGGCCGGGCAGGAGACGCGTAGGGTTTGAGGGTGTCTATATTTGCCTTGGACCATTTGCCGCTGACCATTTCCAGCTTGCCGGAGGGGGTGGGATAGGTTTCCACCTCGCGGTAGAGCGGGGCTTCCGCCAGTTCCACGAAGCCCTTGGCATCGAAGTCTGCCACGCTTACGCCGGTATCCTGCAACTGGTAGTTCCAGATATCTTCAATGGACGTGAAGGCCAGCTTTTTCATTTCCGGGTTCACATCGCTGAGGCGGGCAGCCAGTCCGCACAGGATTTCCCAGTCTGCGCGGGTGTTCAGCAGCGGCTGCATGGCGCGCTTGCGCACGAAGAACTGAGGCTTGAGACCGGCCTTGGAGGCGATGATGCTCTCGCGGGAAAGGTAGGTGGAAAGGGGGAGCACCACATCGGAATGCCACGCCGTATCGGACCAGCTGAAAGTGACGCTTACCAGCAGGTCCAGCCCTTCCCATTTGCGCTTGAGGGCTTCCGGGTCGGGCATGGCCATGAGCGGGTCGTGCCGGAAACACAGGTATGCCTTGACGGGATAGGGGTCGCCGGTGGCAATGGCGTCATAGGCGAGGTTTACAAGGCCGGGACCGGCATCAAACTGGGGATGCTTCCAGCCGACGCCGTCTGCACGCTTCTCTTCCGGCTTGGGGAAGAGGTCCACCAGTTTCTTGAGACCTTTGCGGCCTACATCCTTGGGGGTGTTTACCAGAGGCAGGCCGCCCTTTACGCCCACGGAACCGAGCAGGGCGTTGATGATGTACGCGGTGCGGCAAACGTTGAAGGAATCGTTGTAGCGGGCCACCATCCAGCCGGGATGCCAGATGACATTGGGGGCGGCTTCCGCCAGTTCCTGCGCGAAGGCGGTGATGCGTTCTGCGGGAATGCCTGTTTCCTTTTCCGCCCATTCGGGAGTGCAGGGCTGGACGAAGGCGGACAGGGCATCGAAACCGTCTACGTATTTTGCCACGTAGTCGGCCTGATAGAGCTTCTTTGTGATGAGTTCATGGATGATGGCAAGGTTGAACGCATAGTCCGTGCCGGGGCGTACCATGAAGAAGTTGTTTGCCTTGCTGGCGCTGACGGAGGAGCGGATGTCTATGACCGAGAGCTTGCAGCCCTTGCCCAGTGCGTCCATGACCGCATTGCATTCCGCCACGTTTATGGCTTCCAGAATATTGCGGGTTTGCAGAATGATGTGCTTGGCGTTGCGGAAATCGTATGCCACGAGCTTGCGGCCCATGCCGAGCACGGAGAGGGCGGCATGTTGCACGTTGCGGGCGCAGGAGGCATCGTGATTGCAATAATTGGGGGAGCCGAGGCCGCGCATGAACGCCTGATGCAGGTCCACGAACGGGCCGCCGCGGTCTGACCACAGGACGCTGCGCGCTCCGTGCTTGGCGGTGATTTCCTTCAGGCGGTCGGCAACATAGTCCAGTGCCTCTTCCCAGCTTGCCTCGCGCCATTTGCCTTCGCCCCGTTCGCCCACGCGGATAAGCGGAGTGGCGGGGCGTTCCGTATCGCGCTCAAGGGCAATGCCTGCCGCGCCGCGGGCGCAGAGTCCGCCCTTGAGGGGAGAATGGGGGTTGCCCATGATCCATGAGGCTTCACCGTTGCGTTTTTCCACCAGAATGGGGCAACGCACGCTGCACATTCCACAGACGCTGTATACGGATTCTTCTGCTGCCATGCTTCCTCCTGAGACAGAAAGGCTATAAAAAAGTTACCATCGTTGAAGGGCGGAAAATGGTCTTGCCGGTCGTTGCATCGGTGTCGTTGCCGGTGCTGGCGGCCTGCGGGCAGCCGGTACGGCTATGTGTTCGTCATGTGCCGCGCGACGACCTGTTTGGTTTTTTTATGCAGTTCTTGTCCGGCCTTGTCCGAATTGATCTGGCCTTATCTGACCATATCTGGCCCGGCCCGATTTGGCCCGGCCTGATTTGGCCCATTGGGTCCGGGGAGTCTGCGGTACGCCCGTGCGGGTGTAGGGAGAGACTGCCTAGGTATACGCACATAGGTACGACAAGGAAAACTGCTTTTTCCATTATATAGCATGGGTGCAACAGATGGGGAAATTTGTGAAAAATAGATCAAGCTGCTGTTTGGACACTCAGCGCTGTTGATTAACGTGTGGTATTTTGCAGGGATACAATGTGCTCTGCGCAGGCAAGCCAGAAGTCGGCTCATGACTCGGGCAACATGTCGGGCAACATGTCGGGCCAAAACTCGTGTCAGGAGTTGTGTCAGGACTTGTGCCAGAAGTTGTGCCAGAAGTCGTGTCAGAAGTCGGGAAGAAAAAGCCTGAAGGAGCGTGCCGGTACCGGACGGGCAGGGAGCCGGGAACCTAAACGGACAGGGGCAGCAGCATACGTGCCGTGGTACCCTTATCCGGGGCGGTTTCAAACTCCAGCCTGCCGCCGTGGTCGTGCATGATGGCGGTGGAGATGGAAAGACCCAGACCCGTGCCGCCCTGTTCTCGTTTGGTGGTGAAGAAAGGGTCCTGAATGTATTTGAGGTCCATGGAGTCTATGCCGCAGCCGTTGTCGGCAACCTCTACCCCTGCCCATGCCGCGTCTTCGCCCCAGCGGGTGAGGACGTGCAGGGTGATGTGACCGCCCGATGGAGGAAGCGCCTCGCAGGCATTGACAAGCAGGTTGATGAGCACCTGAATAAGCCGCTGGGGGTCTGCCTCTACCAGCACGGGTTCCGGTGCGAGGCGGATGATGTATCCCGGTGCCGCGTTTTTGAGTTTGTGCCGAACAAAGGATAGTGCGCCTGCCGCCACATTGTTCAGATCTGTTGTTTCACGCTCCCCTTCCGGGCGCTGGCGGGAGTAGTCTTTGAGGCGGGAGACGATTTCTTTAATGCGGGCGGAGCCTTCTTCCATGCCTTGCAGAAGCAGGGGCATCTGCTGGCGCAGTTCGGAAAATTCCAGACCGCCAAGCACGAAGTCTCCGTGCTCCTTGCCGTATTCGTCCAGCAGGGTCAGGGCGTCTGTCCAGACATCGCGGAGCAGGGGCAGGTTCAGGGTGAGGAAGCTGTTCGGGTTGTTTATCTCGTGCGCAACCCCCGCCACCAGCACGCCCAGAGAGGCCATTTTGTCTGCCTGAATCATCTTCTGCCGCCGCAGTTCCGCCTTGCGTTCCGCCTGCTTGCGGGCGGTGATATCCGTGAGTTTGCCTTCTATGAACACGGTTCGGTTGTTGGCGTCTTTCTCTATGCGGGCGTTGAATTCCACCCAGATTTCGCTGTGGTCCTTGCGGCGCATGCGGGTTTCGAAGTCTTTGACCACTCCGTCGCGGCGCAGGATGGAAAAGACCCGTTCCCTGTCGGCGGGGTCGCAGTAAAGCTGCTGGCTGATGTTGGTGATGGAGGCCATGAGGTCTTCCGGCGAGGTGTAGCCCAGAATGCGGGCCATCTCGCGGTTTGCCTCAAGAAAACGGCCGCCTGCCGTGGAGCGGTAGATGCCTTCCAGCGCTTTTTCGAAGATGGCCCGGTATTTTTTGCCTTCTTCTTCGCGTTCGCTCCATTCCGTGATGTCGTGGGCGAAGACGGTGGCTCCCAGAATCTCGCCGCCCTTGAGGATGGGGACGTAGGTATTCTGGTAGAAGCCGGTTTCTCCCTTGGGTTTGCGGTATCTGCGGCGCAGGATGTAGGATTCTCCGGCGAGAACCCTGTCGAAATTACGCCGCGAGGCGGCCCGCTCTTCCGGGTCCGGCAGGATGTCGAACACGTGCATGCCGGGGTGGATGTCCAGATTCCAGTTATGCTTGACGAATTCGCGGTGGGCCTGGTTGAAGGCGATGTAGTTGTAGTTGAGGTCGAAGGAAAAGAGCATGACGTTGCGCGGCGTATCTACCAGCGTGCGCAGGTCGTCCAGTTCACGGGCGAGGAGGCGGTTTTTGCGCTCTGCTTCTCGCAGCCGGGTGAGCAGGTCATCTCCTGTCATGCACGCCTCTTCAGTCTTTGGCCTTGTGCAGGCGTTTGTTGAGAGCCTGACGGGAAATGCCCAGCAGGGTTGCCGCAAGGGCCTGATTGCCGCCTGTGCGGCGCATGGCCTCGTTTACCAGCGCATCACAGGCGTGCCTGAGGGTGGGCAGTTCCGGCCCGAAGAGGATGTGCCCGTTGCCTGCTTCCGGTACGGGAAGGGCCGGGGATGCGGATTGCGGGGTATCTTCCTTGTGCGGCGGGTGGGCAGCGTGCGGAAGCAGGCCCGAGGAGGGATGCTTGCCGATATGGGCACTGATGCGTTCCATATCCAGCACATCGGAACCGGAGCAGCTGAGGGCGTCCAGTATGAGGAACTGCAGTTCCCGCACGTTGCCGGGAAAGGGGTAGGCGGCGAGCATGGGCAGCAGAGTCGGGGGCAGGGAGGGCTTTTTGCGGTTGCCGCACCCCATGCGCAGGAAATGGTCTGCCAGCAGGGGCAGGTCTTCGCGCCGCTCGCGCAGGGGGGGCAGGTGCACATGGTGGGCGCGCAGACGGTAGTAGAGGTCTGAACGGAAGCGGTCCGGGTCGTTGAGGGCTTCCGGCTCCGCATTGGTTGCCGCGATGATGCGCGCATCGGTCTTGCGCGTTACATCGGAGCCTATGGGCAGGTATTCCCGTTCCTGCACCAGCCGGAGCAGCTTGACCTGCGAGGCGGGGGCCAGATCGCCTATCTCGTCCAGAAACAGTGTGCCGCCGCGGGCGTTTTCCACCAGTCCGGGGCGGGCCTTGTCCGCGCCGGTGAAGGCTCCTTTGCGGTGTCCGAACAGGGTGTCTGCGAAAATGTTGTCGTCCAGCCCCGCCACGTTGACCGGGATGAATTCACCCTGCCTGCCGCTCAGCCTGTGTATGGCCTGCGCGACCAGCTCCTTGCCCACGCCCGATTCGCCGGTGATGAGAACCGGCTGGCTGCTGGGGGCTATGGCCTCTATGTACTGGAAAACGGAGCGCATGGTCTTGGAGCAGGTGACGATGGATTCGAAGGCCTCCGGATGTTCCAGCGTATCGTGCAGGAACCGCGAGCGCAGGTTGCTGTTTTCGCGCTTGAGTTCGCGTATCTGGATGGCGTGGCGGATGCCGGAGACAAGGCTGCTCTTGTCGTTGGTTTTGACGAAGAAGTCGAAGGCCCCGCGCTTGATGCACCTGACCGCCGTTTCTACCTGACTGAGGCCGGTGATGACCAGCACGGGGATGTCCGGATAGCGGGCGGTGACCATGTCGATGAGTTCATCGCCGGGAATGCCGGGCATGGCAAGGTCTGCCGCGATGACCTCTATTTCTGTTTCCGCCAGTATTTCCGGAACCTTCCGGCTGTCCTGACAGCAGATGATGTTGTCTATGCCCTGCGATTTGAGGGCAAGCGAGAACGAGCGGAGCCATGTCTCTTCATCATCCACGAGCAGGACGGGGTAGGTGGGGAATCTGGTCATGGGCTTCTCTAATCGTATTTGCGCTCATCCACAAGAGGCGGGGCGTTTTCCGGCAGTGATTCGCCGGGGGGGAGCACGGTGACCGCAGGGCGCAGCTTGAGGGCAGCCTGAAACGCCGCGCCCACTTCCGCAGGGTCTACTGCGCCGGAGGCCCCTTGCACCTGAATGCGCAGGGAGAGGGAATCTTTGCCGCCCGCGTTGCCGATGTGCACCTGATGCCGCAGAATCTGCGGGAAGCCTGCCATGACCTGCGCCACCTGCGCGGGGTAGATGAACTGGCCGCGCACCTTGGCGGTATCGTCCACACGGCCGAGGATGCCTTGCAGCCTGGGGGCGGTGCGGCCACAGGCGCAGGGTGAGGTGCTTACCCGGGAAAGGTCGCCCGTGGCGAGGCGGACCAGAGGATAATCTAGCGTGAAGGGCGTGACCACCACCTCGCCTATCTCGCCGGGGGGGACGGGGCGGCCCGTGGCGGGGTCGCATATCTCCACAAGGCAGCGGGTGGACAGGTGCATGCCGCCGAGGTGCGGGCATTCGTAGGCGATGCAGCCCACGTCTGCCGTGCCATAGCCTTGGCGTATGGTCATGCCGAACATGTTCTGCACCTCTGTGCGCAGGCTTTCCGGCAGGCGCTCCGCAGCCACGAAGCCGACGCGCAGGCGCAGGTTTGCGGCAGGATCTAGGCCTTTGGCCAGTGCGTTTTCACCCAGTGATTTCAGAAAGCTGGTCATGCCCACGAAGGCGGTGACGGGCAGTTCCGTCATGAGCTGCAACTGCACGGCGGAGTTGCCGGGACCGGCGGGAATGACCGCGCAGCCGAGCGTGCGCAGGGGTTCTTCCAGCATGAGGCCCGCAGGGGTGAGGTGGTAGCTGAAGGTCATCTGGGCGAGGTCGCCGGTGCGGAAGCCTGCGGCGAAGAAGGCTTCTGTCCAGCCCCAGTAGTCCGGCGCGCTGCCTTCCGGGTCGTAGAGCGGGCCGGGGGACTGGTAGATGCGCGAAAGTCTGCCCGGCTGGCAGGAAAGGAACCATTCCAGCCCCTTCTCGCGTTGCAGGGAGGAAAGATCTTTTTTGCGCAGCACCGGGATGGCGGAAAAATCTTCCAGCGAACGGATGTCTTTGGCGTGCATGCCTGCCGCGGCGAGGCGGGAGCGGCATTCGCCTTCAAAGGAAACGGCCTTGTCCAGCACGGCCCGGACAAAGGTCCATTGCCGCGCGGCGCGTTGCTCGGGTGATTCCGCCTCCACCTGATGATAGAGTTCGTGCGTGGCGTTCATGCTTCCTCCGGCTGGGGATTGGTGTGCTGATCATTCCATGGCGGGCTGTGGCGGGCAGGGTTAGCCGAGCCAGCGTTTGCGGCGCCTGTAGTGTTTTACATCGCGGTAGCTGCGTTTTTCTCCGCCGTGACCGAGACCGAGGTAGAATTCCTGCACATCCGGGTTGTTGAGCAGGTCTTTGCCGTTGCCGTCCATGACGATACGGCCGTTTTCCATGATGTATCCGTAGTCGGCGATGGAAAGGCCCATGCGGGCGTTCTGTTCCACAAGCAGTACGCTCACACCTTCTGTACGGTTGATTTTGCACACTATCTCAAAGATTTCTTCCACCAGCAGGGGAGCAAGGCCGAGGGAAGGTTCATCCAGCAGCAGAAGTTTGGGGCAGGCCATGACCGCCCGCCCGATGGCCAGCATCTGCTGTTCACCGCCGGACATGTAGCCTGCAAGCTGGGTACGCCGCTCCTTGAGCCGTGGGAAATAGGTGTACACCTTTTCCGCGTTGTGCGCAAAATCCTTACGGGGTTGGGTGTATGCCCCGCAGCGCAGGTTCTCTTCCACGGTCAGGTCCTCGAAGATGCGGCGGCCTTCCATGACCTGAAACACGCCGGACCGCACCAGCTTTTCCGGGTTTTGGCGGACGGTTTCGGCACCGTTGTACAGGATGCTGCCGGAGGTGACCTTGCCGTTTTCGCCTGCCAGCAGGCCGGATATGGCCTTGAGCGTGGTGGATTTGCCCGCGCCGTTGGCACCGAGCAGGGTGGTGATGCTGCCTTTGGCCACATCCAGAGAAAGGCCTTTGAGCACCAGCACCACATCGTTGTAGACCACTTCCAGGTTCATGACCTGAAGAACATTCATGCGTTCATCTCTCTTTGGTTGTTGCGGCCGCCGGGACCGGAAGCAGCCGGAATATGGCGGGCGTGGGCTGAATACCCGCGCCCGCCGGTGTGACAGGCTAGTTGCCGAGCCACTCCATCTTTCGTTCCAGCGTTTCGGTTTTTACGAATTCCAGCTTGCCGTCGCGGAAGGTGCAGATGTTCACGGCCATGTTCGGGCGATGGTCGTTCTCGAAGAAGCTGACGGCCGGGGCAAGGCCCATGGGGTCGTAATCGCGCATGGATTCCAGCGCGTTCTTCAGACTTTCGCCGGTTACCTCGCCCTGAGCGGCAGCCATTTTCATGCCTTCGCACATGACAAGCGCAGAGACGAAGCCGCGCAGGTAATGGGTCATCTGCGGGGTGTTGCCCGTGATGTTGCGGATGACCTCCATGCCCGGAACGTCCTGCCCGTAGATGGCGGCGGCCTGTATGCCGAAGTGACCGGTGGCGGCTTCTCCCGCCAGCTTGAAGATGTCTTCGTCACTGCTCCAGATGTTGGTCAGGAAGGTGGAGGCAATGCCCAGTTTCTGGGCGTCTTTCATGATGACGGCGGTGGAGGGGGTGGTGCCGCCTGTCCAGATGAAGTCCGGTTCCACCTTCTTGAGGCTCAGAAGCTGCGGTGTGGCGTCAATGGCCTTGAGGTCCACGTTTTCCTGTCCCACGACATCGAAGCCCAGTTCGGCCGCGTATTCCTTCATGGCGGCAATGGGCACGGTTCCGTAGGGATTATCCGGGAACATGAAGGCCAGTTTGGGGGCGCGCTCCTGCTGCCATGTTTCGCGCAGGTATTTGAGTCCGGCCCTGCCCTGCGTGGAGTAGTCCGGGGAGATGGTGAAATTGTAAGGCGCTTTGGAAGGGTCCATGAGGTGCGGGGAATAGGAGGCCGAGAATACGGGGATTTTGTCCTTGGCGACGAACTTGACCAGAGCTTCCGTATCGCCCGTGCCCCAGCCCTGCAAGGCCACTATGCCGCTGGAGATAAACCGCTTGTAGGCGGCAAGGGCCTGCTGCACGTTGTAGGCGTAGTCCACCTGAATGAGCTCCACCGGCTGGCCGTTTATGCCGCCGTTTTCGTTCACGTAGGTTATGCAGTCCTTGATGCCCTGCGCGTAGGAAACCCCCACGCTGGAGGTGGGGCCGGTAAGGTCGGAGAGCACGCCCACCTTGTAGGCGGCGGAAGCAGGCCCCGTGCTCAGAAACAGGGCCAGAATGGCCAGAGCGATAATTCTTTTCATGTCGTTCTCCATTTTCCGGGTGTTGCGGATGCGCCTTGCGGTGCCGCCGTCAGTAGGCAAAGGGATAGAGTTTCCAGTACGCCTTGGTCAGACGCCATTTGCGGGCCAGCCCTTCCGGTTCGAAGATGAGGAAGAGGACCAGCATGAGGCCGAACACGCCTTCCTTCATGGGAATGATGAGGGCGCTCATGTCCGGGGCGATGCCCGCAAGGCCGGTGGTGATGAGGTTGAGCGCTTCGGGCAGCAGGGTGATGAAGATGGCCCCGAAGATGGAGCCGAGCACCGAGCCCATGCCGCCGATGATGATCATGGCAAGGTAGCTTACCGAGAGCGAGATGGAGAACTGTTCCGGCGTGATGTACATGGTGTAGTGCGCCCACAGTCCGCCCGCGATACCGGCCAGAAACGCGCTGAACCCGAACGCCTGAAGCTTGAAGGTGAACAGGTTCACCCCCACGTTTTCTGCGGACTGGTGGTAGTCGCGTATGGCCACGAAGGCCCTGCCGGAACGGCTGCGCGCAACGTTGCTCACGGCAAGGACGGACAGCGATGTGACACCGAGGATGAGGTAGAAGATGCTGGCATCTGAATCAAAGGAATAGCCGAATATCTGCGGGGGTTCCACGGGCAGGCCGTTTGCTCCGCCCGTGAAGCCGGACCAGTGCAGGAACACGTATTCCAGAATGAGCTGTGCCGCCAGCGTGGAGATGGCCAGATAGATGCCCTTGAGCCGCAGGGAGGGAATGCCGAAGAACATGCCCACCATGGCTGCGAGCAGGCCGCCGCCGAGCAGGGCGGCGAAAAACGGCAGCCCCATGTTGGAGAGTACCGCAGCACCGTAAGCTCCCACGCCCACGAAGGCTCCGTGGCCCAAAGACATCTGCCCGCACATGCCGGTGAGCAGGTTCAGGGAAACCGCGCCGATGACCGCGATGAGGATGAGGTTAAGCACCGATATGGCGTAGCCGCCCAGCAGCAGCGGGCAGGCCAGCAGGACGGCGAAGAACAGGGCAAGGCACCCTTTCTGGAAGCGCGAGGGAAAGAGGGCGTCTTCAGACGCGTAGGAGGTGTGGAACAGACCGCATTTTTGCATGATTATACCCGCTCAATCTCCTTGGTTCCGAACAGGCCGTATGGCTTGACCATGAGGATGACCACCAGCACGATGAAGGACGCCACCTCGCGGAAGCCGCCCAGCCCGAACAGGTCTTTCACCACGCCTTCGCACAGGTTTTCCAGCACGCCTATGATCAGGCCACCCAGCGCTGCACCGAGCAGGCTGTCCAGCCCGCCCAGAATGACGGCGGGAAAGACCTTGAGGCCAAGGTGGCCCAGTTGGGCGTTTATGCCGTTGATATTGCCCAGAATGATCCCGCCGATGCTGGAAACGACCGCCGCGATGCACCATGACAGGGCGAAGATGGATTTGATGCCTATGCCCATGGACTGCGCTGCCTGCTGGTCGAAGGCGGTGGCGCGCATGGCTATGCCCAGCGAGGAGTATTTGAAGAACAGGCTGAATATGCCGAACAGCAGCAGCGAGAGGCAGAAGGCGGCCACATATACCGGAGCGATGGGCAGGCCCATGAGGATGTACGGTTCCTGCGGCAGGATGGGCGGGAAGACCTGAATCTGCGTTCCCCAGCACATCTGCACGAAGGCTTTGAGCATGGAGGAGAGGCCGATGGTGACCATGATGACGGAGATGATGGGTTCCCCGATGAGGGGGCGCAGCACCATGCGTTCCACAGCCAGTGCCAGCAGCACGGAAAAGGCCAGCGTCATCAGGAAGGAGAGCAGGAAGGGCAATTGAAACTGCACGGTCAGGGCAAAGCAGACATAGGCGCCCACCATGACCATTTCGCCCTGTGCGAAGTTGACCACCTTGGTCGCCTTGAAAATGATGACGAAGCCGAGAGCCACCAGGCTGTAGATGGAGCCGACCACAAGGCCGTTTATGATGAGTTGCAGGTAGTATTCCATGGGGTTTCCTTACTGTTCTCCCACCGTGCGGATGGCGACGGGGCCGGATATCTGCCGCCGGGAGCCGTCCTGATAGGTGATCTCTATGGAAAGGTCGGTATCTGCCGCGCCGTTATACAGGGCGTGGATGAGCGGCGCGTAGCGTTCGCCTATGATCTTGCGCCGTATCTTGCGGGTGCGGGTGAGTTCATTGTCGTCCGCATCCAGTTCCTTGAACAGCAGCGCGAACCGCCGTATCTGTGTGCCGTTTTGCAGCGCGGGGTTTATGGCGGCTATTTCTGCCTCTATGAGGTCATACAGCTCGCGCTTGGCGGCGAGGTCCTGATAGGTGGTGTAGGTGAGGGCATTGGATTCCGCCCAGCGGCCGGCGATGTCGCCGTCCAGACAGATGATGGCCGTGATGTAGTCCCGTTCGTGACCGAGGACCACGGCTTCCTGAATGTAGGTGGAGAATTTGAGCTTGTTCTCGATGAACTGCGGCGAGAAACGGGTGCCGCCTGTGGTGGTCATGACATCCGACAGGCGGTCTATGATGACGAGCTGGCCTTTTTCGTTAATGTATCCGGCATCGCCGGAGTGCAGCCAGCCTGCGGTGATGGTTTCTGCCGTTGCCTTTTCGTTGCCGAGGTAGCCGTGGAATACGGCGGGGCTGCGGGAGAGGATTTCGCCTTCTTCCGAGATGCGGATTTCCGTTTCGGCAATGGGTTCGCCCACGGTTTCGAAGCTGACGGCTCCGTCGCGGTGGATGCAGGATATGCCCGCGATTTCCGTTTGCCCGTATATCTGCTTGAGATTGACGCCGAGCGCGTGGAAGAAGGTGAAGGTATCCGGCCCAAGCGGCGCACCGCCAGTGGAGGCGGAACGGATGCGCGAGAAGCCCAGCCTGTCGCGCAGGGCGCGGAAGAGGCCCCATTGGGCGAGGGTGTAAGCGACGCGCAGGCCTGTGCCGGGGGTTTCGCCGCGCAGCACGGTGGAGGCGTGGCGCATGCCCACGGGCATGAACAGGTTGAAGAGCAGGCGCTTGAGCGGCGTGGTTTCCATGATGCGTACGCGCACCTTGGCGGCCATGTTTTCCCATACGCGGGGCGGGGAAAAGATGAGGTGCGGGCCGATTTCGCGGATGTTTTCCTGCACGGTGTCCGGTTCTTCGGGAAAGTTTACGCAGAATCCGAACAGCAGGGCGGAGGAGGCGGCCATCATCTGTTCGCCCATCCATGCCAGCGGCAGGAAGGAGACGAATTCGTCCGTTTCGCGCTTGGGGTCTGAAAGGCCGAGGTTCCACGCCATGGAAAGCAGGTTGCGGTGCGAGAGCATGGCAAGCTTGGGGCGTCCCGTGGAGCCTGAGGTGGTGGCGATGAGGGCGATGTCGTCCGGGGAGACTTCTGCCGCCCAGCGGTCAAACTCCGCGGCGCGGTCTCTGCCCAGTGCGCAGATTTCGTCAAAGGACTTCAGCCCCGGCGCATCATAGGCAATGAGTCCCTTGGGGTCGTGATAGACGATGTATTGCAGGAACGGCAGTGATTGCCGGATGGAGAGTATTTTATCCACCTGCTCCTGATCTTCCGCCACCACAAGCCGGGCTGAGGAGAGTTCGAACACGTAGCCGATTTCTTCTGCCGGAGAATCCTGATACAGGCCGAGCGACCTGCCACCCAGTCCCTGTATGGCAAGCTGCGCCCACAGCCATTCCGGGCGGTTATCGCCGATGATGACGATGGTATCGTTTCTGCCGAAGCCCAACGCCTTGAGCCCTGCGGCGAACTCTGCGGTGATGGCGTGGTAGCGGGCGTAGGTGAACGGCTGCCAGACGCCCATGTGCTTTTCGCGCAGGGCGGTGCGGTCTGGTCTGGTGCGGCTGTTCTCCAGCAGCAGCATGGGCAGCGTGGTATCGTAACGGTTGGCCATCTAACGTCCCTTGTACAGGCCGTCATCTGCACCCAGATAGGCGCTGATGACTTTGGGGTTGGTTTGTATGTCCTGCGGCGTGCCGCTGGCGAGGACGCGTCCGAAGTCCAGCACCACCACGTGGTCGGAAATATCCATGACCACGCCCATGTCGTGTTCCACCAGAAAGACGGTGATGCCCCATTCTTCGTTGATGTCCAGAATGTAGCGGGCCATGTCTTCGGTTTCTTCCAGATTCATGCCCGCCATGGGTTCATCGAGCAGCAGCAGGGATGGTTCCGCCGCCAGCGCGCGCCCGAGTTCCACCTTTTTCTGCACTCCGTAGGGCAGGTGTCCGGCGATCTGGTGGCGGTAGGGGGAGAGGTTAAGGAAATCTATGATCTCTTCCACCCGTTCCCGGTGCCTGTCTTCTTCCGCACGGGCCTTGCCCAGATAGAAGATGGAGGCCAGCAGGCCGTATTGCAGGCGCGAATGGCGGCCCACCATAAGGTTATCCAGCACGGAGAGGCCCCGGAACAGGGCGATGTTCTGGAAGGTGCGCGCAAGCCCGAGCCCGGTGCGCTTGTGCGCAGGCACGCTGTTCAGTTCGTTCCCGCGCATGCGGATGGTGCCCTTGGTGGGGGTGTAACGGCCGGAAATACAGTTCAGCATGCTGGTTTTGCCCGCGCCGTTGGGGCCGATGAGCGAGGTTATGCTTCCTTCCGGCACCGAGCAGGAGACGCGGGACAGGGCGGCAACGTTCTTGAAGGTGAGCGTAACCTCCTGCACCTCAAGCACGGGGTTACTGCCACTCATGCTTGAAGTCCTCCGGCCCGACCACATCGTACCCGTTTTTTTGCAGCGCGGCGGCAATGGTTGAGGGATTGGGGGTATCTACCCGGATGACCACCATGCGGCGGTCGCGGTGCGTGAAGGTGCCTGTGGAGATGATGGAGTAGCCCATTTCGTCTATGATGCCGGAGACCTGCTTGAGCACGCCGGGGCGGTCTACCACCTCGAACACGATGCGTGAGCCGCCCTTGCCGTAGCCCATTTCTTCTGCCAGCACTTCCAGCATGACGGTGCGGTTTATGTAGCCGATGAGGTCGCCCGCCGGGTTTACCACCGCGAGTCCGGCGAGGTTTTTATTGTGCATGAGCATGGCGGCGGATTCTATTTCCGTTTCCGGTGTGACGGAGGTGATATCTGTGCGCATGATGCGGCCCACGGTGAGCTTGGAGAGCAGGTAGTTGATCTCGTGCCTGTCCAGCCCGGTCATGAGGGAAGGCATGGCGGCGTGGATATCCTCTGTGCGGACATAGCCCACGAGCCTGCCTTCCTTGACGACGAACAGCATCCAGAACCGTTGCTCCTCCATGAGGCGCTGCGCGTCCTCCACAAGGGCGTCCGGGGGCATGGCGATGAAATTTTTAAGCATTTTAAGCCCGACAAACATGGTGGCTCCTTCTTCTCGGGTGAACGATGCAGGAGCCTATAGGAAGGTTCGTGCCAGAAGGCGCGGGGAGGGCGTGGAGAGCAGGGAGTGATTGCAGGCTAAGTAAGTGATTTAAGTGTGTTGCGTTGTTTTTCTGTGATAAGGAGGTGATGGCGGATAAGGCTATGGCGCGGCAGAATGCCATTGGCGGGCAACGGGGGCGTGCAACCAAGGTTGACGGATGAGCGCTATGCTGGCGGATGGCGGGGAAAAGTGAAGGGCGTGGTGAGCAACTTTTGTTGCAGG
>CAYRLL010000009.1:0-46629 GCA_964425115.1 uncultured Desulfovibrio sp.
GTGCTGTGCTATGTGGTCGGTTCGTGCCTCTGGACGCCGCGTGAGCGGGATGTGGCGTCTGCACGGGAGTTTATCTCCGTTATGGAGGCGGACAGGGAGATGGTCCGGGATTCCGAGCGGTTTGAGCGATCCATCCCCCTTGCAGGCAAGTATGCCGCACTCTCTTCCCTTTTTTCAGAATATTACGGCCCCTCGTTGGCGGAGCGGATTGTGGGCGGCGCGGTGCAGGCTGTGGGGCTGCAGGGGGTGAGCCATATCTCGGTGGTGGAGTTGGCCACCCTTTCCGGCGAAGCGGAGAGGAGGCTTGCGGGGATGGTGGGGTCGGCCTCGGCAAGCAAGATCATACGCTCCAGTAATCTCTTTACTGAAGCCGAACGGGAAGAACTGGCCGCCGCCTACAAGACCATGCTTGCCAGCCTGCATATCTCGCCGGAGGAACTGCTGAAGCGGCTGGACTACTACAAGGAGCGCGAGGTGCTGCTGCAAAGCCATGCACAGGAGCTTGGCGCGGCAAACGAAGCACTGCGCGCGCAGATTTTTCAGCGGGAACAGGCGCAACGGGATTTGCAGGCTGCAGAGGAGCGGTATAGGTCCATATTCGAGAACGCGGTGGAAGGGATTTTTCAGACCCGCCCCGAAGGCAGCATTGTACACGGCAATACGGCAGCTGCCCGTATTCTTGGATATGACAGCGTGGATGAGCTTATCCGCGGAGTGAGGGATATACGCGGCGAACTGTATGTGGATGGCGATGATCGGGACCGGTTTCTTTCCCTGCTCCGCGAGAACGGGGAGGTGAGCCATTTTGAAACGCGATTGCGCCGGAAGGACGGGAGCGCGGTGTGGGTTGCCCTGCATTCCCGGGCCATATTTGATGCCGGTGGCAAGCTGGCGCTTATAGAGGGGATTTTGGAGGACATTTCCGACCGCAAGCGCGCGGAAGAGGAAATGCACCGGGCCAACCGGTTCGTGCGCAGCATCATTGACGCCATGCCGTCCGTGATGGTGGCGGTGACGCTGAACAGGGATATTGTGCATTGGAACCGGGAGGCGGAATTGCGCTACGGTATGAGTAAGGATGAGGTTTCCGGCCGTTCGCTGTTTTCGTTGCTGCCATGGCTTGTTTCGCTGGACGACACAATCGGCGATGCGTTTCAAAGCGGCGAGACCCGGCGCAAGCAGCGGCTGCAGGAAGTCAGAGATGGCGAGGAGCACATCTTGGACGTGGTGATATATCCTCTTGAGGCGCAGGACGGTTCGCGCCTTGTGGTCTTGCGGCTGGATGACGCCACAAGCCGGGTGCGCATGGAAGAGATGATGGTGCAGACGGAGAAGATGATGTCTGTGGGGGGGCTGGCTGCGGGCATGGCGCACGAGATTAACAACCCCCTCGGAGCCATTCTCATAGGCGTGCAGAACATTCTGCGGCGGGTGGAACCATCGCGCCCTGCCAACCAGCAGGTGGCGGGCAGGGTGGGGGTTTCGCTGGACCAGATGAATGCCTACCTTGAAGAGCGCAAAGTGCTGGAGATGCTCCGGGGAGTGAGGTCTGCCGGAGAGCGTGCCGCATCGATTGTTTCGAATATGCTGGAATTCAGCAGACGGAGCGAGACCAAGTTTGCGAGGGTTTCTGTTTCCTCGTTGCTGGATAAGGCTGTGGAACTGGCCCGGAATGATTATGACCTTAAAAAGAAATATGATTTCCGGCAGGTTGAGATTGTGCGGGAGTATGATCCCGGTGCGCCCGATGTGTTCTGCAACAGTACGGAGATTGAGCAGGTGCTGCTCAATCTGTTACGCAACGCGGCACAGGCCATGTATACAGCCGGGGCTGACCGTCCGAGGCCGAAAATAACCCTGCGGACCCTTGGTGAAGGCGACCGTGTGCGCATTGAGGTGGCGGATAACGGTCCCGGGATGGATGAAAGTGTGCGGCGCCGCGTGTTTGAGCCGTTTTTTACCACCAAGCCGGTGGGGGTGGGGACAGGGCTTGGGCTTTCTGTTTCCTACTTCATCATCACGACCAATCACGGCGGTCAGTTCTTTGTGGACGCGCGTAAGGACCAGGGGACAACCTTCACCATACTGCTTCCCACCCGGCCCGAGGCGGAAGCTGAGGGGCGCGGGCAGGCAGAGGTGCCCCAGAGTCCGTAGGCGGTTACCCGGAGGCAGTCGTGGCAGAGGGGAGTTTTTTACGGGGGAGTATTCAGGGACCGGTTGGTGGTGACGCATGAAAAAATCCCCCGGAGGAGAATCCGGGGGATTTTGTCGTCTGGTAGCGAGGGAGGGGATTGAACCCCCGACACTGCGGATATGAGCCGCATGCTCTGACCATCTGAGCTACCTCGCCCTGTGAGCCCGGCACGGCACCTTGCGGTTCCCGCGCTTGGCGTGCAGAGGCTTTTGCTTGAAGAGCGTTCGGAAGTCAAGAAGAAAATTGGACAAGATGTGAAAAACGAAAAAGCCCCCGAAGGCGATGGACCTTCAGGGGCATGTTTTCTGGTAGCGAGGGAGGGGATTGAACCCCCGACACTGCGGATATGAGCCGCATGCTCTGACCATCTGAGCTACCTCGCCATAGGTGCGTCTGTCTGCTGGCCGGATTCCCGGACGGACGACAGCGCAACGGGCACTTGCTTATACAAAAGCGGCGGGGATGGCAAGTCTTCAGCCGGGGGTTTTTTACCTGTCATGACCAGAAGTAGAGCACGGCTGGGGCAAGGGCGAGGCGGTACCATGCGAAGGGCCGGAAGGTCATGCGGCCCACAAGCGAGATGAACGCCTTGACGGCGACCCATGCCGAAAGGAATGAGACACCGAACCCCACGCTGAGGAAAACAAGGTCGTCCGCCGAAAACAGGTGATAGCTCTTCAGCATGTCGTAGCCCGTGGCGGCTACCATGATGGGAACGGCGGCCACGAACGAATACTCGGCAGCGAGCGACCGCTTTGTGCCCAGCAGCATGCCACCCATGATGGTGGCGGCGGAGCGGGAAAAACCGGGCCACAGGGCGAGGCACTGGAACAGTCCGATGCCCAGCGCCAGCCGTGGCGTGACATCGTCGAGTGTGGCGTAGCGTTCCTCGGTTTGCCGTCCGGCGACGTGGTGTTCCACGAACAGGATGTAGAGTGCGCCCACGCCGAGAGCCAGCCCCACCATGACGGGATTGAACAGGTACTGCTTTATGGTGCTGTGGGCCACAAGCCCCAGAAGGCTTGCGGGCAGAGAGGTGAGAAAGAGCAGCCACAGGCCGCGCAGGCCGGAAAACCGCATGGAGGGCTTGGGCATGATAAGGCCCAGAAAACGCTCCCAGTACAGGACGACCACGGCAAGGATGGCTCCCAGCTGGATGACCACGGAAAAAGTATCGGCCTTGGGGCCGGTAACATCGAGAAGGTTGCCCGCGATGATAAGGTGGCCGGTGGAGGAAACGGGGAGAAACTCGGTCAGCCCTTCGACGATGCCCAGCCATACGGCGGGAAGAAGATCTGTCATTGCGAAATCCTGTTGGTGTGAGACGAATGTAAATTGTGCGGCCGGAACGTGAGCCCACGGAATACCGCAAGGGGGGGTGTGTTGCAAGCGCGGCGCGAGTGGTGTAGGTTTGTCCGGTTTTGGCAGGTCGCAACGGACTGCGGGACACTGTTCCGCCGTGAGCGGAAAACAGCAAGCAAAGAGGACAGGGCGCCATGACCACGATAATGCCCACAAGCGAGCTTGTACGTAAGGCAGCGCAGTACATAGAAGACGAACGCAAAGAAGGCCGACCTTTGCATGTGCTGCTGGATGAGGCGGGCATGCGGTTCAACCTGAGCCCCAAGGACGCGCAGATGCTGCAGGAATTGTTTAAACCCGCAAAGGCCGAACGCTAGGGGGCCTCACTGTTTACGTATCCTCTGTTGCACCGGGAAATTTTCCGGGAGCTGCTCTCGCTTTTCGGGCTTTGCCTCGGGTCGTTGCTGGCGCTTATTCTCATCGGCCGCATTCTTCAGTTGCGGGAACTCTTTCTGGGGCTGGAAGTAGGGCTTGTGGATATGGCAATGCTTTTTGTCTATCTTGGGCCGTTCTTTTTGCTGCTTATAGTACCCATTGCCTGTATGCTCAGCGTTTTTCTTACCTTTCTGCGCATGAGCACGGACCGAGAGCTTGTGGCGTTGAAAGCGGGCGGCCTGAGCTTGTATCAGATGCTGCCCGCCCCGGTGCTGTTCTGCATCCTGTGCACGCTGTTCAACCTGTTCATTTCATTCTACGGGCTCTCGTGGGGGATGGGGCATTTTCGCTCCACCATCATTGATATTGCCCAGACACGCGCCCGCATCGTCATGCAGCCGGGTGTGTTCAACCAGAGCATTCCCGGAATTACGGTGTATGCGCGTCAGGTGGACAACGCCAGCGGCAGGATGGAAGAGGTGATGGTGGAAGACCGTTCGCGCGGGAAAGCCGGCATTACCATTATTGCGCCAGAAGGCAGGCTGGAAACGGACAAGGTGCACGGAGATATTCTGGTGCGCCTGAACAACGGCAAGGTCTACCGGCAGCAGGAGGGAGGGGTCAGCGTTCTCTCATTCAATGAATACGTTGTGCGGCTGGACCTGAATAAGCTTTTCAAAGGGTTTGACCTCGGGGAGGTGAAACCTAAGGAAATGTCGTGGGAAAGCCTTGGGTTGCTCATGACGGGGTCCGGAGATATCGGGGAAAACAGCGCCTACATGCTCAAAGTGGCTGTGGAGATGCAGAAGCGCATTGCCCTGCCTTTTGCCTGCATTGTGCTGGGACTGTTTGCCATGCCGCTTGCCTGTGCTTTTGAAGGGCTTGAGAGACAGATGGGTGTGGTTCTGGCGCTTCTGAACTTTCTTGTCTACTACAGCCTGCTTTCCGTGGGGCTTACCGTGGGTGAATCGGGCATGGCGCCGCCTGCGGCGGTCATCTGGCTGCCCAACCTGCTGTTCATGATTCTGGGGGGCTGGGGGCTGCGCCGCGCCGCCCGGGAGCGGTCGCTCAACGTGGTTTCCATGCTGCGGCATATTCCGCTCCGCTGGCGACGCAGGGAGCGTGAGGCATGAGCCTGCTTTCGCGCTATCTGCTCCGGCAGAACCTTTTTCTCATGTTCACTGTGCTTTCGGTGGGCATAGGGTTGTACCTTCTTTCCGACCTGTTTGACCGGCTGGACGATTTTTTGGAAGCCTCTGTGGGCGTGGGAATTATTGCCACGTACTTTTTGTCCAAGATTCCGCTGATCATTTCTCAGATTCTGCCTGCAGTCTTTCTGATTGCCTGCATCCTGCAGCTATGTTTCATGGCCCGTGCCCGTGAATTGGTGGCTCTGCAGGCAGGGGGAATTTCCTTTGCCCGGATGGCTTCCTTTTTCATTCTGTACGGGTTGGTGTGGGCCGTGGTGCAGCTTTGTTTTTCACAGTTTCTCGGAGTGAAGGGGGAAGAGCTTTCGGCCCGCATATGGCGGGAGGAAGTGCGCAAAAAGAGCATGGAGGCCGCAACGCTGCATAGTGTGTGGTTTACCGAGGGCGACTACATGGTGCATCTGGGGCGCGTTCAGCCCGCCCGCAACATGGGTGAGGATATTACCGTTTACGAACTGGATGGTGAGGGGCGCAATATTCTGCAGGTGCTGCGTGCCAAGTCGTTTACCGTGGACAGGAGCGGGTGGCTGCTTAAGGATGTGCGCATTCTGGACCCGGGCATGTTCACTACCGGCCGTGCCGACATGATAAGCCTGTCGTTACGGCAGGATGTGGCGGCGTTTCAGGCCATTGATCCCCGTGCAGACCTGCAGAAGCTGCCGTTGTGGAAACTGTGGGATGCCATTGCCCAGTTGCAGGCTTCCGGTTCCAATGTGGAGGGGCTGCGCACCGTCTTTCACATGAAGCTTGCCTATTCCGGCTCGCTGGTTGTTATGGGGCTGGTGGCCCTGATGCTGCTGACGTGGAAGGATAACCTGTATTTCTGCGTCGGAGTGGGGCTGGTAATAACCTTTGCCTATTATGCCCTGTTCACTCTTGGCGGTTCTCTGGGTGAAAAGGGGATGGTCTATTCCGTTATGGCGGCATGGGGGGCGGATATTCTGTTTGCCACGGTGGCCGGAGGGCGGATTTTGTGGTTTACGCGTTCCCGCGGGAAAATACGGTTCAAGGATGGTGACGGACGGCGCAAGTGGGGGAACCCGCACCACGCCCACCCCATTGTTCGACGAAAGGAAAAAGGTTCTGCGGATACCGAGTAGCCGATGTGCCGGTTCCGGTTGCCCGGAACAGGGGCCGGGGATACACTGCCTGTGCGTATTTGGGGTCCCGTTAAGGGCATCAGACTGACAACACCGGGCGCACATGCGGGTGACATGCGGTCGGGCAGAGTGAAGCGAGGAGCGATGTTCGAGGAGAGTTCCTTTCCCCGGTGGCTTTATGAGCACCTTGTACCGGATGATGTGTTCGGGGCTGCATACGAGGATGTGCCCGCCATACGCAGGGCATGGTTGAAGACGGCCATTGCGCGCCTGCACACCCTGCACGGCGCCTCCGGCGTATCGTGGGGCACTTCGTGGAGGCGTGACGAGCGTCAGTGGCGGCAAGGCTTTACGAGCATAGCCGAAGAGCGGCCCGTGGAATGGTGCGTTGTGGTGTTGTCGCGCAGCCATGTTTCCGGTCCGCGGATGCTGGCGGGGCTGCTGCCTGCACTGCTGGCGGGTGTTGCCGATATTCTTGTGGTGCGCGTGGCGGATGCAGGGGCAGTCTGGCATTCTCCTGTTCTTGCGGCACTGGAACTTGCGGGTCAGGAGGCTGTGGTCAATCTTTCGCAGGATTTGATGGCGCGGCTGGCCGAACATCTGCGGGGGGCCGGTTCCGGACGGTTTCTTCTGTTCGGGGACGAGGCGCGGCAGATGCCCTGTTTTTCCGGGGGGTGCGAAGGGGCTGTGCAGGTTTGGCGCGAACCGCTTCTGCACGGCATAGTTGTGGCGCATGAGGCTGGACATGGTTCTGATGTGCATGACTCACCGGATGCAGAGCGGGTGGACGAAGATGTGCTGCAGTGGGCGCATCCCGACTGGAGCGTAGCACCCGTTTTCGCACCGGACGGTGATTGGGAGCGTGCCCTGACGTCTGCTTCCGGGCTGCAGGGAATTGCGGCTCTCGCCGGTCCGGCGAATCTGGTGGATAGTGTGCCGGACAGCATTCCCCTTATGCTGGGACCGGGGCAGGAGGGCTGCTGGGCGTGGCCCGAGCTTTCTCCGGCGTTTTTCATGCAACGCCGTCTGTCTCTTCTGAACGGGATATAGCGTTCTGCTACAGGTAGCTGCGGCTTTCCTTTCACACTCTTCCGCCGGCGCAGGAGCGGGACATGACAAAAGCAGTATCGCCAAAGTACTTGGAACGGCTCAGGAATATAGGGGTTATTGCCCATATTGACGCAGGCAAGACCACGCTTACGGAACGCATTCTCTTTTACAGTGACCGCATTCACCGGATGGGCGAGGTGCATGAGGGCACAGCCACCATGGACTTTATGCCGGAGGAGCAGGAGCGGGGCATAACCATTGCCTCTGCCTGCACGCGCTGCCAATGGGGCCCCTACACCATAAATATTATCGATACGCCGGGACACGTGGATTTTACCATAGAGGTTGAACGTTGCCTGCGTGTTCTGGACGGGGCCATAGGCGTGTTCTGCGCTGTGGGCGGCGTGGAGCCGCAGTCTGAAACGGTGTGGCGGCAGTCTGAGAAATTTCATGTTCCCAAGCTGGCTTTCATCAATAAAATGGACCGTTCCGGAGCGGATTTCGAAGCGGTGCTGGAGGCTATGCGTCAAAGGCTTAAGGCCAATCCCATGCCGGTGGTTATTCCGCTCGGGCAGGGTGAGAATTTTAGGGGTGTCATTGATCTTGTGACCATGGAGCGCGTGGAGTTTGATCATGAATCGCAGGGGCGGGAATATACGCGTTCGCCTTTGAACGGCGAGGAGCAGGAGTACGCCGCGCCATGGCGAGAGCGTCTGCTGGAAGCGCTTGCCGATAGTAACGACGGCTTCATGGAGAAGTATCTTGCGGGGGAAGAGATTACAGAGGCGGAAATCCGGTCGGCCATACGCGCGGCTACGGTGACATTGCAGGCTGTGCCGGTGTTTGCGGGGTCTGCCCTGCGTAATGCCGGGGTGCAGCTGGTGCTGGATGGTGTTGCCGGCTATCTTCCCGGTCCTCTGGACGTGGCACCTGCCGTGGCTGTGGAGACGGATACCGCCCGCAAGAGGGCGCTGGAGGTTTCTCCCGCTGCGCCGCTGGGGGCGCTGGTCTTCAAGGTTATTATGGATGAGGGGCGCAAGCTTGCGCTCATGCGCCTGTATTCCGGAACCATCCGGGCGGGGGAGGTTTGCCGGAACGTCACGCGGGGCGAATCGGAACGCGTTTCACGCCTGTACCGCCTGCATGCGCATCATCAGGAACGCATAGACGAAGCATATGCCGGTGACATTGTTGCCGCAGCCGGGCTTAAGTCTGCCCGCACCGGGGATACCATTGCCGGGGAGGGCGCACAGTATCTTCTTGAAAACATTGCCGCCTACCGCCCGGTCATATCGCTCGCGCTTGAGCCGAAGAACTCGGAAGAAGGCGATAAGCTGGATGAGGTTCTGGAGAAGTATCTTCAGGAGGATCCCACGCTTACCTACGTGCAGGACAAGGACACGGGCGAGCGCATCATTTCCGGTATGGGGGAACTGCATCTGGAAGTGGTCATTGACCGGTTGCGCAGAGAATACAAGCTGTCGCCCCGTGTGGGGAATCAGCAGGTTGTGTATCAGGAAGCCGTGTCGCGCGAGGCGCAGGCGACCGGAATGTTTGACAGGGAATTGGGCGACCAGCCGCATTTCGGCAGGGTGACTGTGGGCATTGCGCCGAGGGAGAGGGACAAGGGGAACCGTGTGCGTTTTGGCATGGATACGGAGGGGTGGCCTGCGGCGTGGCTTGACGCCGTGGAGCAGGGCATTACTGATAGTCTTATGAGCGGGGTTCTGAAGGGGTATCCCGTGCAGGATGCGGACGTGGCCGTTCTGCAGATGGAACGGAAAGACGGGGCGTCTTCACCCGCAGGGTATCACATGGCTGCGGCTCTGGCCGTGAAGGAGGCCATGGAACTGGCCGGGCCGGTGCTGCTGGAGCCTATTATGCAGGTGGAAATAAACGTTCCTGATGAACACGTGGGGGATGCCATAAGCCTTTTGGGAATGAAAGGGGCGCGGGTGGGAAATATGTTTGACCGCGCAGGGCTTAAAATTATACAGGCTCTGGCACCCATGAGCAGGCTTTTCGGCTTTTCCACGGACCTGCGGTCCGCAACACAGGGCAGAGCCGGGCTGGCACTGACCTTTGCCCGTTTTGACACGCTGACGTAACGGTCGGCTTCGTATTCTTGGCTGTCGCGTACCTGATGCTGAATTACAGGGAGTAGCTATTCGTGCAGAGATGGGAATCCCTTAAGCGTTTGTTTCGTTTCAACTACCTTAAGTTGCTGCGTCTTAAAGCTTCGACGCATTCCATTGCCATTGGTTTGGCTGCCGGAGTGTTAGTGGGCTTTATGCCCATTATCCCTTTCCAGACCGTGGTGGCTGTGGCGTTTGCCTTTTTGGTGCGGGGAAGCAAAATTGCCGCGGCCCTCGGGACGTGGGTTTCAAATCCCGTGAATATGATTCCCTTCTATTCTCTCATGTACTATGTGGGAAAAACGGTGCTGCCGCTGGAAATTCCGGGACTGGATTTTCGTAATCTGGAACTGGAAGCCATGATTCAGCAGGGATGGAGTCTGGTTGTGGTCATGTTTGCCGGAGGTATGCTGATGGGCATACCGGTAACTTTTCTGACCTACATCATCACGTTTAAAGCCGTTAACGGATATCGCCAGAAGCGCATGATCCGCCTTATCAAAAAGTATCAGCTTAAACAGGCGGACCGGGAAGGTGCGGATGCAGCCGGGGCACTTTTGCCGGGAGGCGGCTCCGCAGGGGGGCAGCAGACGTCTGACGGGTCTTCTCCCCGGTGCGGAGCAGCAAACGCGAAAGGCATGGGGGATGAGGCTGATGGGGCCGCCTATGCAGGGCCCGAGGAGGGCGCACGCCGGACCCCGCCGCATGACCCGGCTCCGTAACCGGAGTGCCGGCCGGCCTTTTTGCTGAAATCATCCTTTTATCCGGGAATCATGCCATGACTCTGGACATTCATTCCGGCCCGCGCGCCAAAAAGAGCTTGGGACAGAACTTTCTGCAGGACAGGAATATAGCCAACCGGATTGTGGACGAACTGGATATCGGCCCCTGCGACAAGGTTATTGAAATAGGCCCCGGCCCCGGTGCGCTGACCCATCTGATTCATGCCCGCAAGCCGGCATGGTTTGCCATTCTGGAAAAAGATTACCACTGGGCAACGGAGCACAGGCGCAATCCTCCTGCCGGTGCGCCGGACATGCAGGTGGTGCTTACCGATGCGCTGCTTTTTCCGTGGGAGAATCTTGCGCCGGGGCAACGCTGGAAGGTTATAGGCAATCTGCCCTACAACGTGGCTTCTCCGCTCATGTGGGACATTTTGAGCAGGGCGACGGGGCTGGTGCGTGCGGTGTTCATGATTCAGAAGGAGGTGGCGGACCGTATTGTCGCCGCGCCGCACGGGAAGCAGTACGGAGCCCTGTCTGTCTGGCTGCAAAGTTTTTGTGTTCCCAAGCGGTCATTCATTGTGCCGCCCAGCGTGTTCAAACCGCGTCCCAAGGTGGATTCCGCCGTTGTGCGGTTTACGCCTCTGCCCCCGGAGGAACGGGACTTTGACGCTGCCGCGCTTTCGTGGCTTCTGAAGGCTTGCTTTCAGCAGAGAAGAAAGCAGATTCAAACGATTCTGAAGGGTTATCTCGGAAAAGACATGGATGCCGTGTTTGAGCAGGCCAATGTTACATCTACCGCGCGGCCGGAGAATCTTACGCCAAAGCAGTTCCAGATTCTCGCAACTACTATGAAAAATTGGATTCCTGCTTGACTTGGTGTGTAAAATCGTGTTTCGCTTCGGGCGAGGCAATATTTACCATTGCGCCAGATTTACGCATCTGATAGGGGTTTTCTGGGTTTGAGAAAAAAATCTCAAAGTCACCTGGGTGCGTGAGTGCGAGCTTTAGGTGATACATTTTTGCCAAGCGTGTATTTTGGTAAACCCCAGAGAGGAGGACGTGGCAAATGACGAAGGCAGATCTCGTTGAGAAGATTGCTGAGAAGGCCAATCTTACCAAGGCGAACGCGGAACGTTCGCTTAATGCGTTCATTGAAGCGGTTGAAGGTGTGCTGGTAAAAGAGGGCAAGCTTACCCTGACCGGCTTCGGCACCTTTGTCGTGGAAGAGCGTAAGGAGCGCAAGGGACGTAACCCCCGGACCGGCGCAGAAATTTCCATCCCCGCCGCCAAGGTGGTTAAGTTCCGTCCCGGCAAGCTTCTGAAAGAAGCTATCAAGTAAATAGCTTCGGAGGCTGCAACAATGATGCTGCACGGTGAAACTCTGCATAGTCCTCTGCCGCAGGATATTCCTTGGTGGATGGCTGATCACTTCGTTTTTTTTGGCGTATTGTACGCCGTTCTGTTTGTCATTGGTTCCGGGCTTGGGTATGTGATTCTCAAATCCATCCGCGAAGCACGTGAAGATGACGGGCACGGGCACGGGCACGGAAGCCATTAGTGTTTCTTCAGCCGGTCTGAGGCGCGGATGAATTGTTCCGGCTGCCCGGTACGGGTGTTCGGGCGGTATTCAGACGGGTGCTGATCGCCGTTGACCGCTGGGATGTTGTGCATTTTCGGCCTGCCTTCGGGCAGGCCTTTTTTTGTCCGTGCCGGAAGTCTTTTGCGTATCTTGGGGCTTGCCATTTTTTGTAAACGGGTTTATGAATTTTTCTTGCCTTGAAGCGCCTTGTGGGTGTTTCCGGCGAATGTCGCACGAAGGTGGTGATTTTTAATGCCCGGTGTATTCCTTGAAGATGGCGATTACAACTTCGACATCGCCCTGCGTCGTTTCAAGAAGCAGGTGGAAAAGGCTGGCGTGCTCTCCGAAATGAAGAAGCGTCAGCATTTTGAGAAGCCCAGCGTGATGCGCAAGAAGAAAAAGGCTGCTGCACGCAAGCGTCTCGTCAAGAAGATGAGAAAGATGAACGTGGGCTAGGCCCGCGTCTGCCCGTTCCGACGGGGAGCATTCATGTGTATTTCATGATGCGGTATGGCGGGGATTCGGATAACCACGAGTCCCCGCATTATTCTTTGTCATTCCCTCCTACCCAAGGTTGCCGCCATGAGCCTCGCAAAGCAGATAGAATCCGACTATATTGCCGCCTACAAGGCCAAGGATCAGGTCCGTCTGGGCGTTTTGCGCCATCTTAAAACCGCTGCCAAGAATCTTCAGGTGGAGCTTTTGCGCGAACTGACGGATGATGACATGTTTACGGTCATCATGAAGCAGGCAAAGCAGCGTCAGGATTCCATTGAGCAGTTCACCTCCGCAGGCCGGGAAGATCTGGCCGCCATTGAACGCGGAGAGCTGGAAGTGCTTAAGGCGTATCTTCCCCAGCCTCTTTCCGAAGAAGAACTTGCAGCCATTGTGGACAAAACCATAGCGGAGACTGGTGCCTCCGGTGCCAAGGACATGGGCAAGGTCATGAACCCCATCATGGCGGGATACAAAGGGCGTGTGGACGGTAAGGTGCTGAGCGCCCTTGTCCGCGCCCGTCTTGCCTGATCTGTCTCCGGTTATTTGCCGCATGGAACAGCGTACTCTCCAGAATCTGGAATTTGACAAGGTGCTGGCGCACCTTGCGCGTTTTGCCGTATCCGAGGCCGGGCAGCAGGCCTGCCTTGCCCTTGCGCCTTGTGACAGGCCTGAAGAGGCACGCGAGCGCACGGAGTTTTTCCGGCAGGGGCAGATATGGGCGCAGTTTACCGCGTTCCGGTTGCGGCCCTTTGCTCCGCTTACCGGCATGTTCGATTTTGTGCAGGGTGCCGCCAATGTGCTTGATCTGGATGATCTGTGGGCGCTGAGGCAGGTGCTGGCACAGGCGCGTGAACTGGTCGATTCCATTGCCGCTGCCCCGGGCAACGGTGTGCAGTGGCCATTGCTGCATGATGCCGTGCAGGCGTATCCGTGGCCGGGACAGTGCTGGTCCGGACTTTCGCGCTGTCTGGGCGAGAACGGGCAGATACGCGATGAGAGTTCGCCCGAACTGCTGCTGGTGCGCCAGGAAGTGCGGCGTATTCATCAGACATGCACCCGCAAGGTCAAAGAGGTTGTTCAGACGTACAATCTTCTGCAATACATGCAGGATGAGTACATCACACTTGCCAATGACCGCTACGTGCTGCCGCTGAAGAGCAACTTCAAGGGACGGGTGCAGGGAATCATTCACGATTATTCCCAGACTGGGGAAACCTGCTACTTCGAGCCCATGTTCCTTGTGGAACTGAACAACGAGTTGCAGGAACTGAAACGGCAGGAACGGGAAGAAGAGCGCAAGGTGCTCGTCTATCTGACCGGGCTTGTGCGTTCCCAGTTTGTTTCTGTGCGGGGTGTGCACGATCTTTTGGTCACGGTGGACGTGCTGCTGGCCAAATGTGCTCTTGCAGGAGCTTTTTCAGGCGGGGCACTGGAGCTTTCGGCAGATGCGCCGCTGCAGCTGCGGGCAGCCCGGCATCCCCTGCTGGCACTTTCCGAACAGGGGTCTCTGCCGCTGGATATAGTGCTGAAGACGGGACAGAAGGCGCTGGTTATCAGCGGCGGCAACGCCGGGGGCAAGACCGTGTGTCTTAAAACACTCGGGCTTATCACGCTTATGGCCATGAGCGGGCTTCCCGTGCCCGTGGCATCCGGCAGTTCGCTGCCGCTTTGGCGCAGGGTGTTTGCCTTTATCGGCGATGAGCAGAGCCTTGAGACGCATGTTTCCACGTTCACGGCGCAGATCAGGCATCTGAGTGCGCTGTGGGACCGGGCGGACAGTCAGGCATTGGTCATTCTGGATGAATTTGGTGCCGGCACAGATCCCGCACAGGGTGCTGCGCTGGCACAGGCGGTCATTGACGGGCTGCTTGAGAAGGGGGCCTGCGTGGCGGCGGCGACACATTTTCCCGCGCTTAAAGCCTATGCGCTGGGGCGTGAGCAGGTGCGCGCCGCGTCTGTGCTCTTTGACCCCGCCACCAAGAAGCCCCTGTACCGCCTTGCCTACGATCAGGTCGGTGCATCGCAGGCGCTGGATGTGGCCCGCGAGCACGGCATGCCCGAGAGCGTGCTGCGCAGGGCGGAAAGCTATCTTTTAATGGACGGTGAAGACACCTCTGCACTTATCGACAGGCTGAACAGCCTTGCCGTGGAGCGGGAAAAGGAAATTGAGGTGTTGCAGCGCGAACGGGAAAAATTCCGGGCCAAGCGCGACAGGCTGGAGGAGCGGTTTGAGAAGGACCGCGCCACGCTGTTCTCATCCGTGCAGGCGCAGGCGCAGGGAGTGCTGCAGGACTGGAAGGCAGGACGGGTAAGTCATAAGGTGGCGCTCAAGCAGCTGGCCAAAACCCGCGAAAAGCTTGTGGAGAAGGATGTTGAGCCTGCGCGTGCGTTCGGCATTGAAGATGTGCGTCCGGGCCAGCGTCTTACCTACCTGCCGTGGAACAAGGCCGGGATTGTGGAAGAGGTGGACGGACGCCGCAGCCGGGTTAAGCTGGACCTTGCAGGGGTTTCCATGTGGGCAGAGGCTAAAGACCTTGCCGTTATTGACGAAAAGAACGCCACACCTGCCTCTGCGCGCAATCTGGGCGGCGCAGTGGTGAAGGCGGAAAGAAATATTTCTCTCAGGCTTGACTTGCGGGGCATGCGTACTGATGTAGCACTTAGTGAACTTTCCCGTTTTCTTGACAAGGCTTTGCTGGGCAGCGTCTCACAGGTGGAGGTGGTTCATGGGCGCGGCACCGGTGCTCTTCGCAAGGAAGTGCACAGGCTGCTCAAGGAGTTTCCTGCCGTTGCCGATTTTCGTCTTGCATCGGAAGAGCAGGGCGGGGATGGCATGACCATTGTCGATTTCAAATAATCCGGGCGGCAAGATGCTGCCGGAACGCCCCAGTTGCGCGATTCCGGCGGGTGTTTTTGTGCAGCCGGGAGAATGCAGATGAGTGCTCGCGATCAATCCGTGGTGCGGGAAATAAAGGCCCGGCTCAACCTAGCCGATTTGGCGCGCCGCTATATGGAACTGCGTCAGGTGAGCGGGCGTTGGAAGGGACTGTGTCCTTTTCATCAGGAGAAGACACCTTCGTTCTCCATCAATGAGCAGGAAGGGTTTTATTATTGCTTCGGCTGCCATGCATCCGGCGACCTGATTGATTTTTATTGCAGAGTGAACGGTCTGGAATTTCGCGAAGCGCTGGAGCAGCTGGCTGAAGAGGCCGGAGTGGAGCTTCAGGAGTATCGGCCTGACCCCAAGGTGCAGCAGGAACGGGGGCTGCGCAGGCAGTGTCTGCATATGTACGCGGTGGCGCGGGATCATTTCCGTGATAATCTGGCCCGCCCTGATGGCGCGGACTGCCGGGGCTATATTGAGCGGCGGGCACTTGCCCCGCATATTGTGGAATCCTTTGAACTGGGCTGGGCTCCTGACGCGTGGCAATCCCTGAGTGATGCGCTGCGGCGGGAGGGGTATTCTCCGGAACAGGGAGTGGAAGCAGGGCTGCTTTCCCGGAATGAGCGGGGCAGGATTTTTGACCGCTTCCGGGGCAGGCTTATCTTTCCCATAAAGGATTTGAGCGGGCAGGTGATTGCCTTTGGCGGGCGCATCATCATTGCCGACCCGGAGAAAGAGCAGGCCAAGTACATTAACAGCAGTGACACCCCAATCTACAAGAAGGGTGAGCATCTGTACGGGCTGTTTCAGGCCCGGCGGGCCATAAGCGCCAAAAGGCGCGCCCTGCTGACGGAAGGCTACATGGACGTGCTTTCCCTGCACCAGTACGGGTATGATAACGCCTGCGGCGTGCTGGGGACGGCTCTTACGCCCGAACAGGTGAAACGGCTTGGCGGCTTTTGTTCCAGCATCGACCTGATTTTTGACGGAGACGAAGCCGGGCGAAAAGCTGCGTTGAAGAGTTGTGAGATGATTCTGGGCCGGGGGATGCAGTGCCGGGTGGTGCTCATGCCTGAAGGCGAAGACGTGGACAGCCTGCTGCAACGTGACGGTACGGGAGCCTTTGAACAACTGCTCAGCACCGCGCCCGACGGACTGGAGTATTGTATGGGCGTGGTGGCGCAGCTTGCCCCGCGCGAGGTTCTGGACTGGGTGAAGCGTTTTCTTGATTCTCTGGCCCAGCCCGAACTGTGTTCTTTCTATATTTCGCGACTGGCCAGCGGCCTGGGGCTGGATGAGACGGAACTGAGGGCCACCATTGCCCCGGCACGCAGGACTCAGCAGCCGCAGCGGTATGCGCCGAAGTCTGCACAGGGGACAGGAGGGCATGGTCATGCTCCGGGCGGCGCGCCTGTATCGTCCCGCTACGGCATGGAGAGCGGTCCGGGGTGGCATCCTGACCGGGCGGGCGGAGCCGCAGGCTACAATCAGGGCCAGACGTCCGGCCAGAAGTCCGGTCAGACGTCCGGCCAGAAGTTTGGCCAGAAGTACGCCCAGACAGGCCAGAATCCGGGTCGGACATCAGGTGGATATGGCACGTACAGGTCCAAGGACCATCGTACTCCATACCCGCAGCCCCCGGCGGTGCGTCCGTCGCTGGCTGTGCCGCTGGAAGAGACCGTGTTGCAATTTCTTGTGCGCCATCCTCACCTTCAGTCCGTGCTGGAGGAACATGGAGGGCGCGAACTGCTGCAATCCCCGTGGGCTGAACGGCTCTGGGAGGCAGTGGTGGAGCATGGTGCGGGCGAAGTGGCCCTGTACCTGACCGGTAAAGAGAAGGAATTTTGGATACGGCACCGGATGGAAACGTCCATGCCTGCCGAAAAGGAGCAGGAAGAGCTTCGTGATGTCTGCGGTTTTCTGGAGCGCAACCGCCGCCAACAGCAAGGGCAATCGCTCGTGGCCGCCATGCGGCATATGAAACAGGGCGGCGAACCGGACGCGGACTTGGAACTTCTTCGTGTGTTAAACGAATCCTTGGGGAGGTCCAATGGGGAATATTAAGGACATCCAGCAGATCAAGACCCTCATCGCAAAAGGGAAGGTGAGCGGCTTTCTGACCTTTGACGAGGTCAACAAGGCGCTGCCTGCGGAAGTCAACACGCCCGAGCAGATTGAAGAGATCATCGGAATCTTCGATCAGCTCGACATTGCCATTGTCGATACTGAAAAGGAAGGCAAGGCGATAGCGGTGACTCCCAGCGAGTCGGAAGACGAGCCCGGCGATGTGGATATTGAACTGACGGAGGATGAAGACTCTGCCGATTACGCCACCCGCAGCACGGACCCCGTGCGCATGTATCTGCGGGAGATGGGGGCAGTGCCTCTGCTGGACCGTGACGGCGAAGTGGTCATTGCCAAAAAGATAGAGATGGGCGAACAGGACGTTCTGTACGCCCTTGTGGAAGTGCCCGTTGCCGTTGAAGAACTCATTCATGTGGGTGATGACCTCAAGGAAAACCGCATCAAACTGAAGGATGTGGTAAAAACCATTGAGGAAGACGACCCCAGCGAAGACGAGTTGAACCAGCGCGAGCGCGTTATCAAACTGCTGGACGAGATAAAGTCTGTCTACAAGAAGCGGAAGAAGATCTATCTGAAGCTTGATGAATGTGCCACGCTGGACAGGCGAGTGGCCGGGTTGCAGAAGGAGATCATTTCTTTCAAGGAAGAGATTGTTGACCGTCTGCGCGATATCAAGCTGGAAAAGACCCTCATAGACCGCATAATTGAAACCGTGGAAGATTACGTGCGGCAGATGCATAACTGCCAGCGTGACCTTTCTGCGTATATTCTTTCCACAGGCAAAACGCAGGTGGATATTCAATCCCTGTTCCAGAAGCTTGAGGAGCGCGAGATCAATCCCGTGCTTGCCGCTGACGAGCTTGGTCTTACCGTGGAGGAGTTGTTCTCCTTCAAGGAAATGATCGTGGGCAAGATTGAAATTCTGAAGCGTCTGCAGGAAAAATGCTGCCACAATGTGGGCGATCTGGAAGAGGTTCTCTGGCGCATCAAGCGTGGCAACAGCGCCGCCATGCGCGCCAAGCAGGAACTCATCCGGTCCAACCTGCGCCTTGTGGTGAGCATAGCCAAAAAGTACACCAACCGCGGACTGCAGTTCCTGGATCTGATTCAGGAGGGCAACATCGGCCTGATGAAGGCGGTGGACAAGTTCGAATACCAGCGTGGTTACAAGTTCTCCACCTATGCCACATGGTGGATTCGGCAGGCCATTACCCGCGCCATTGCGGATCAGGCCCGGACCATCCGTATTCCCGTGCATATGATCGAGACCATAAACAAGCTTATCCGCACATCCCGCTACCTTGTGCAGGAGCTGGGACGGGATCCCACGCCGGAAGAGATTGCCGAGCGTATGGATTACCCCATAGACAAGGTGAAGAAGGTGCTCAAGATTGCCAAGGAACCCATTTCCCTTGAAACCCCCATCGGTGACGAGGAGGATTCCAGCCTGGGCGATTTCATTGAGGATAAGAAGGCCGTGGCTCCTTCTGAAGAGGTGGTGAACACCAAGCTCAGCGAGCAGATAGCCAGCGTGCTGGCGGATTTGACGCCCCGTGAGGAGCAGGTGTTGCGTAAGCGCTTTGGTATAGGCGAGAAGTCTGACCATACGCTTGAAGAGGTGGGTAAGTTGTTCAACGTTACCCGCGAACGCATCCGCCAGATTGAGGCTAAGGCCCTGCGCAAGCTGCGGCACCCCGTGCGCAGCCAGACGCTGCGGTCCTACTACGAAAGCTGATCGGTGACGGGCGGCTCCTGTTTGGAGCCGCCCGTTTTTCATGCTGCGCTCATCCCATGATACTACGTTTTTCCAGAGTGGTATTGCAGGCCCCCCACGGGCTATGCTGGCTGCTGGCGTTGGCCCTTATGCTGCTTGCGCTCCCTCTTGGCGCAGATGCCGCCCGTGGTGTTTTTGTGCCGGACGGCGATACCGTGGTGCTGGAGGGGGGCGGCACGGTGAGGCTTGTGGGTATAGACAGCCCGGAAATGGGCAGGGACGGTGCCCCGGATCAGCACTTTGCCAAAGCCGCAAGGAATCGCCTTGCCGAGCTGGTGGATGGCAAGAAGATTGTTCTGGCCTCAGCGGAGCAGGTTGTGCGCATGATGCAAGCCGGTTCGTTTGCTACCGGAGGCAATGGCCGGAGTGGTACGTCAGCGTTTTTTGATTTTTCTCCTCTTGCCACCCCGCCGGATGCGCTCTCTGCCCTTGAGAAAAACGGGCTCCCCTCAGACTTGCCACGTGACAGATATGGCCGCTATCTGGCCGTCGTCTTCCTGCCGGACGGGCGCAACGTGAACGAACTGCTGGTTCGTGAAGGTTTGGCCATGGCGTATTTTGTCTTTGACGGGAGTGATGCCGCCCGCACCGTGCATGGCCGGATGGTGACCCTGCAACGGCAGGCCATGCGTGAGGAGCTGGGCATGTGGGCAGGACTTGCGGACAAGATTTCGGTATCAGGCCCTTTCACAGGCAACCGGCGGAGCATGCGGTTTTTTCCTGCCGCATGTGAGGATGCCGGCCGCATTTCTCCAAAGAACAGGGTGTTGTTCCGGGATGCGATGGAAGCTTTTGAGGCGGGGTATTCCCCCGCCCGGCACTGCGGCGTGTGGCCTGTCTCACCTGATAGATAGATTGCGGTGACAGGGGGGGATTTTTGGTGCATAGTGGGGTCATTGGACAAAGGCTTGTCGGGTCTTTACCGCGATTTTCTCTTTCTTAACCGTCAGCCGGATGCTTCGGGAATATGGATGCGTAGTTCCAATCAGTCATGCGATAGAGTGGAGTGTGATTTCAGTCTGGACGGCAAATTCTGCGAGATGCTGGACCGGGCCGGCATTCCCAAAGATGCAAAGTGGCGAACTCTTATTCTGTATATGCGGGGGGTTAAAGAGTATAGCTACCTTTCGGAAATGCAGAAAGGGCAGGTTCAGAATCTGCTGGTGGAGGTGCTGCAGGGCAGGGATTTCAGCGACGACAAATTCCGTGACGTACTGCAGCGCGAAAAGGAGATCATGGTCGCGCCCTATGAGCACAGGCTCAAGGCCGCGCTGCACGAAACTGCGGCTCTTGCCGACGAATTCAAGCAGATGGTGCAGCGGCGCAAGGGCGATGTGAAGCATCTGGAAGACCGGAGCGTGCAGGCGGTGACCAGCGGGCAGGACCCGGAGGAAATAGTCTCCATGCTGCAAGCCACGTTCCGCGAAGTCATCCACATGATGGAGCAGGATGCCGCCGCGCTGGATCAACTGAGCAAAACCGATCCGCTGACCGGATTGAACAACCGGCGCGCCTTTGACGAGGTGCTCTCGCACGGTGTGCGGGAATGGAAGCTGCACAATACGCCGCTTTCTCTGATGATGCTGGATATTGACCATTTCAAGAACTTTAACGACGAGTTCGGGCACCGTATCGGCGATCAGGCGCTGACCACTGTGGCCACGATTATCCGCAAGTCCATTGCCCAGTTCGGGGATGAAGGGGTGGAGATAACCCCCTGCCGTTACGGCGGCGAGGAGTTTGGTATTATCCTGCGCGGGGGAGCGGCCCTTGTTGCGGACGAACTTGCAATGAATGTCCGCCGCCGCATGGAGAACTACAATTTTATCATCAGGGACGGCAACGGCGACATCATCCGCAAGGGGATTCACATCACCATCTCAAGCGGCATTGCCGAGGCTGTGGAGGAATGGCGTTCTGCCATGACGGAGAACCTGATAGATGCCGCCGACAAGGCCTTGTATTATGCCAAGCGTATGGGCAGGAACCGGGTTGCCAAGTACGTACCCGGTGAGCCGGGAAGTTTTGCCATAATTGCCGGAGACTGACCGGCCGGTCTCCACGGCTTCTGACGGCCCCGTGTTCCCCGGCCTGTCCTCAGGGTTGGCAGGGGGGGATGGGGCCACGTTTTTGCATTGACACACCATCCCGTTACACCATAGTTTCGTGCTGCTTATTCTCAGGGCAGGGTGCAATTCCCTACCGGCGGTGATTCCGGCATGTTCCGGAAAGCCCGCGAGCGTTCCGCCTCCGGCGATGGTCAAAGGAAGCGGAAGTCAGCAGATCTGGTGCGATTCCAGAGCCGACGGTATAGTCCGGATGGAAGAGGATAAGACAGTTGCGTCCCGCCGGGCATCTTCCATGATGCTCTGCGCCCGGTTGCGTAAATTCGCGCGGCTGCGGCACCTGTCTCTTTCCACGCCCTGATTCTGGTATCTTCGCAATACGGGAGTGCTGCCATGAATCAGTCTTTATTGACCCCTTTCGGAACTCCGTACCAGCGTGTTGAAAACGCGCTGGAAGCCCTGCGTAACGGCAGGGGTGTTCTCGTGACCGATGACGAGGACAGGGAGAATGAAGGCGACCTTATTTTCTCCGCCGAGCATCTGACGCAGGAACAGATGGCCATGCTCATTCGCGAATGCAGCGGCATTGTATGCCTGTGTCTGACGGACGAGAAGGTGCAACAGCTCAGGCTGCCCATGATGGTGGAGCACAACGAGAGCAGGCACCAGACCGCGTTCACCGTGTCTGTGGAAGCTGCAGAAGGCGTGACCACGGGCGTTTCTGCCGCTGACCGCGTGCGCACCGTGAAGGCCGCTGTTGCCCGGGGAGCCCGTCCTGCGGATTTGCGCCGTCCGGGGCATGTTTTTCCGCTGAAGGCGCAGGAGGGCGGTGTGCTGACGCGCAGGGGGCACACCGAGGCAACGGTGGACCTTATGCGTCTTGCCGGACTTGAGCCGTGCGGCGTGCTGTGCGAGGTGACCAATCCCGACGGCAGCATGGCGCGCCTGCCGGAGATTGTGGCCATGGCCCGAAGGCATGAAATGCCGGTGCTGACCGTGGATGATCTTGTGCAATACCGTACGGCTATGGAAGCTGAAGAGCGCAAGGCCGTGTAGACCTGTTCTCCGAAAGGCATGCCGCCTTATCATTTCTTCCCCCCGTGCCGTGAGACTGACGGCAACGCGGGATAATCTTCCGCAACGAAAAAGCACACAACGAAAGGAAAAGGCCGGGGAGCGTTCCCCGGCCTTGTTCTTTGTGATGAAGATGCGGAATGCCCTGCGGGCTATTCCTCGTCTTTCTTGCGTTTTTCGTACTCGTCTTTGTACAGCTTGTAGGTGATGGAATCCACCAGTGCCTGCCAGCTTGCCTCAATGATGTTGAACGAAACACCCACAGTGACCCAGCGGGAGTTGTGGTCGCCGGATTCGATGAGCACGCGCACAACGGAGGCAGTGCCGCCGCCGTCCGGGTTGGTGGCAGTCATGACGCGCACTTTGAAGTCCAGCAGGCGCATCTCGTTCAGGCGCGGATAAAAGCCGATGAGTGCCTTGCGCAGGGCGTTATCCAGCGCGTTGACCGGACCGCGTCCGGTGGAGGCGGTGTGTTCGGTTATTCCCTCAACCTGCACCTTGACCGAAGCTTCGGAGATGGGTTCACCCCCGTGGGCGTCCTTGAGTTCCAGCACGCGGAACTGGACAAGGTGGAAGAACTCGCGCACGCCGCGCCGGGCCAGTTTTTTGAGCAGCAGAAGTTCCACGGAGGCTTCAGCCGCCGCATAATCATAGCCCATGCTGGAGCGCGTTTTCAACTCGTTGAGCAGACCCTTGACCACGGGTTCGTCTTTATCCAGATGGAAACCGAAGCGGCGGGCCATGTTCACGATGTTAGCACGGCCAGCCAGTTCGGTGAGCAGCACGCGCTGGCGGTTGCCCACCTCTTTGGGGTCTATGTGCTCATAGAGCATGGCAAGGCGGTTTACCGCGCTGGCGTGTATGCCCCCCTTGTGTGCAAAGGCAGAGCGGCCCACAAAAGGCTGGCGGCTGAAGGGCTGCAGGTTTGCCACATCTGCCACGTAGGCGGACGTGCCGGTAATCAGCGGCAGCCGTTCTCTGGGAATGGTGGTGTAAGCTCCGCCGCATTTAAGTTCCAGAACGGGGATGATGGAGCAGAGGTTTGCGTTGCCGCAACGTTCTCCCACGCCGTTCATGGTTCCCTGCACATGCATGGCACCGGCCTGAACGGCGGCGATGGCGTTTGCCACAGCCATTTCACAGTCGTTATGCGTGTGGATGCCGAGGTTCGCATCGGGCAGGGCCGCACGGACGGAACCGACGATGGATGTTACTTCCGATGGCAGGGTTCCGCCGTTGGTATCGCACAGCACCAGCACTTCCGCTCCGCCTTCAAAGGCCTTGCCCAGAGCGGCGAGAGCGTATTCGGCATTGGCCTTGTAGCCGTCGAAGAAGTGTTCTGCGTCAAAAAAGACGTCTGCGCCCTGCGAGCGCAGGTAGGCAACGGAATCGCGGATGATTTCCAGATTCCGTTCCTCGGGCACGCGCAACGCTTCTGTGGCGTGGATGTCCCATGACTTGCCGAAAATAGTGCACACCGGCGCCCCGGAGTCCAGCAGACTGCGCAGGTTGGGATCGTTTTCCGGCAGGAAGTTGGGATGGTGCGTACTACCGAAAGCGGCAATGCGGGCGTTGTTCAGATGATAATTGCGAATTTCACTGAAAAAAGCCCGATCCACCGGATTGGAGCCCGGCCAACCGCCTTCTATGAAGTCCACGCCCAATTCGTCCAGCTTGAGCGCAATCTTGATCTTGTCCTCGTTGTTGAGGCTGATGTCTTCTGATTGCGTGCCGTCGCGAAGCGTTGTGTCGTATATCTGTATCTTCTTCATGGTCAGCCAAGCATGGAATCTTTATCCAGCCCGAAGGCGTCGTGCAGGGTGCGGACCGCCAGTTCCGTGAATTTTTCCTCAATGAGGCAGGTGATCTTAATCTCCGAGGTGCTGATCATAAGGATATTGATGTTCATGGAGCGAAGCGCCTCGAACGCCTTGGCGGCAACGCCGGAATGATTGCGCATGCCCACGCCGATGGCGGAAACCTTACAGACGTGCAGGTCGTGCAGAACCTCGGCCGCGTTCACTTCCTTCTGGATGTCTTCCATCAGGGTGAGGGTCTTCTTGAGGTCGCCGCGGGGTACGGTGAAGGTCATGTCGGTTCTGCCGTTGCGGCTGGGGTTCTGGACGATCATGTCCACCACAACGCCGCTGTCTGCAAGGGGGCCGAACAGCCGGGAGGCAACGCCGGGAACATCCGGAACATCGCGCAGCGTAACACGGGCCTGATCCTTGTCATATGCAATGCCTGAAACGAGTACCGCTTCCATTGTAGAATCCTCTTGCGTTACGAGTGTTCCCGGCGTGTCCGTGAAGGTGGAGCGCACATGCACGGGCACCTTGTATTTCTTGGCAAATTCCACCGAACGTATCTGCAGGACCTTGGCGCCCATGCTGGCCATTTCCAGCATTTCGTCATAGCTCACGCGGTCCATTTTGCGGGCGGTGCTGCACATGTTGGGGTCTGTGGTGTAGACACCGTCCACGTCCGTATAAATTTCGCATTCACAGCCCAGCGCCGCAGCCAGAGCCACAGCCGATGTGTCGGAACCGCCGCGTCCCAGCGTGGTGATGCGGTTGTCATCAGTGATGCCCTGAAAACCGGCTACGGAGAGTACATCGTACTCCTTCAGCATGGCGGTGAGCTTTTCACTGTCTATGCCCAGAATTCTTGCCTTACCGAAGTCATTGTCGGTGCGCATGGGGATCTGGAATCCCAGCAGCGACCGGGCTTTGATTCCGGCGTCTTTCATGAGCATTGCGAACAGGGCAACAGAAACTTGTTCTCCGGTGGAGATGAGGGCATCCACTTCCGCGGCCTCAGGGTCGCGCGACCATTCGTCCGCAAGGGCGAGCAGGCGGTTTGTTTCCCCCGAACGGGCGGAAAGCACAACAAGCACCTTGTACCCCTTGGCTCTTGCGGCAAGCGTCTTTTCGCGGACCTGCTTCATGCACTCCAGGTTGGCGACGGAAGTTCCCCCGAACTTCTGAACCAGAATACGCATACCGATTCCTTTGTTTTTTAAGGGGTTGCACAACTAATTGGGCACGTGGCCGCTATCCTTTCCATCGCATTCCTCCCGGTCTGACAGCCGGACCGGAAGTGTAAGCGCATTGCGGATGCATGTGGCCTTAGAGCCGTGCGCCGCAATCTCTACAAGACGGCCTTCATCGCACGGAACCCAGCGAAAAAGCAACCACTCATCGGGCCATTCGCCGGGGGGGAGAAATTCTGCCCATTCCACGAGCAGAAGCGAGCGGCCTTCGTCCAGAAATTCGTAGTAGCTTTCATCCATGCCGGCGCCTTCCAGCCGGTAGAGGTCGTAGTGCACCGTTGGCGGCACGGTGGGGTAGATGTTGTAAACGTTGAAGCTAGGGCTGCTCACTTCGGCCAGCTCTCCTCCGGGAAGGCTTTCCACAAGGGCGCGGATGAGGGTGGTCTTGCCGCTGCCAAGCGGCCCCTGAAATAGTATGGCCCGGACCATACCCTCCCGCTGCATGGCGGTGGCTATGGCCCGGCCCAGAGATTCTGTCGATTCGTTGTCTTTCAGATGCAGGCGCACCGTGTACCTGTTTTGCTACCGGATAAGGGTTCTCAGAATATCTTCCTTGCCCACAACGCCGACCACCTTGCCTTCTTCCACCACGGGAAGCGTGTGGTACTGGCTGTCTACCATCAGAGAGGCGATCTCATCAATGGGAGTGGAGGGCCGCACCGTTTTGGGAAGGGCCGTCATGGCCTCGGAGACCTTGCTGGCTGCGATCTTCCGAACCTCGGAATCCAGATCGAACATGGAGCGGGTGGGGATAATGCCGTCCAGCACGGTGAACAGGGTGGGCACGTTCAGCTTTTTCTGCTGGCTGATGAGGTCGCTCTGGCAGATGATGCCCACCAGCATGTTGTTCTTGTCCACCACGGGCAGGCCGTTGAACTTGTTGTCCACCATGAGGCGGGCTGCAGTGGGGATATCCGTATCCGGGGTGACGGTGATGACGTTGGTGGACATTATGTCTTTTGCTGTAAGCATGATGCAAGCTCCTTTTGTGCGATGGTGAGTGCTGTTGCGATATCCTGTGCCGTATTGCCGCGCATGGGAAATGTATCGTGCAGGAGCATTCCGGCCCGGGCGTGCAGGTACACTGCCAGGCAGGCTGCGGAGCGCGGGGCAAGCCCCTGACCTGACAGTCCGCCCATGAACCCCGCAAGCACATCGCCGGATCCTGCCACCGCCAGTGCCGGGGCGGCAAACGGTGAGATGACAAGCGGCTCTTCTGCCTGCGCAATGAGTGTTCCCGCTCCTTTGAGCACAAGGACGCAGGGATACTGTAACGCATAACCCCGTGCCGCCGCCAGTCTGTTCCGCTGTATTTCGCCCACATCTTTGCCAGACAGCAAAGACATTTCGCCGGGATGCGGAGTGAGGATATCGTGCGGGAGGAGCAGGGTGCACAGGGCAGGCGTGCGGGCAAGGTGGTACAGGGCGTCTGCATCGATGACTGCCGGCGGGCGGTCATCGAGGGCAAGAATGCGTAAGAGCACATCGCGCGCATCATCACCGCGGCCCATGCCGGGCCCGATGACAAGTGCATCCGCCCGCTGTATGGCGGCTTCCAGTTCGGGGGAGAAGGCCCATGTTTTTCCGGGACCTGCCGGACAGGTAAGGATATCGGGGTGCATGGGGGCGATGAGCGGGAGAAGCTCTCCGGGGGCGGCAATGGTCACATACCCTGCGCCGCTGCGCTGCGCACCCTGCGCAGCAAGGACGGGGGCACCGGTCATGCCGGGAGAACCGCCTATGATGAGAACGTGGCCTGCGGTTCCTTTATGCATGTCGGGGGCGAGCGGGAGCAGGGAGGCGATGGCGCGGCAGCCTGCGGCGTCCAGCAGGACGTGGGAGGCAGGATACCGGGTTCGCACTGCTTTGGGGATGCCTATGGGGCGGCAGTGCAGTGCGCCTGTGAACTCACCCGCAGGCGGCATGTGCAACCCCGGTTTGGCTGCCTCGAAGGTGACGGTGGCGTGGGCGCGCACCGCTGAGGGACCGGGCTCTCCGGTAAGTCCGTCCAGCCCGGAGGGGATATCCAGTGAAAGAATGAAGCAGCGTTCTCTGCGGGAGTTTATCCATTCTACCGCAGCGTGGTAGACGGGGGTGAGCGGTCTGCGGAATCCCGTGCCGAGGAGGCCGTCTATTATGATGTCCGGCATGACATTCGGGAGGTCATTAAGGATGTTGTTCGGGATGCCGGAGGGTGCTTGCCGGTGGTCTGCGGGAAGAAGAGAGGCCGCGCGGCTGCCGCGTGGAAACGGGAAGGATTGTGCGTTCGTGCCCACGGGAAGGAAAGAGACGCCGGTGCGGCGGGCAAGGCGCAGGTGGTAGCCTGCGGCACCCCGATAGGCCCGAAGAGGGCGGGCGTGCAGCACCAGAACGTGTGCGTTCAGGTCATGCAGGTGCCGGGCAAGGGCTGCGGCATCGCCGCCGTTGTTACCGCCGCCCATGAACACCAGAACCCGTTTGCCGGCCATGTCCCCGCAATAGTGCAGGAGAACATGCAGGGATTCCCGGCTGGCGTTTTCCATGAGCATTTCATCACGGATGCCGTACTCGCGGATGGCGGCAGCATCCCAATCCTTCATTTCCACGGGGGTGGGCAGGGGCGTGAGCATATCTGTCTCCGCGCGTTGCCGCGCCGTTGGCTCAGGATTCCAGAACAACCACTGCGCAGGCCACATCACGCCCGTGGGTGATGGATATGTGGTGCCGCGTTACGCCCATGGTTCCGGCGACTTTTGCCGCATTGCCGTGGAACAGTAACTGCGGCTTGCCGGAGGGAAGGCGGGCTATTTCGATGTCGTGGAAGCCGACCCCTTGGGCGAAGCCGGTTCCCAGTGCCTTGACCGCAGCCTCCCGTGCCGCGAACCGCGCCGCAAGGTAGGCAACGGGGGCGGCAGGCAGGGCGTTCAGTTCGTTGGGGTGCAGGATGCGTGCGGCAAACCGTTGGCCGAACCGCTCCCATGACCTGCCGATTCTGTCCAACTCGCAGACATCCAGTCCCAATCCCACGATCATGAGCATTCTCCGCGCAGAAGGCGGCGTAACACCGGATAAGGAGGGGCGGCGTGTATTTCATTCCTCACGGCGGCTACCGGGAACGTGCCGAGACGGCCGCGTGCAACAGGGAAAAGAGCGGCAGAGAGGCTAATTGCGCCTGCGGGGGGCCTGTTACTGGTCACGGAAAGCCTTATTCCGCAAAGGTGCGGATGATTTCGCACATTTCGCGCACGGCTCGCTCCATGCCCACGAGGACGGCACGGGAGACGATGGAATGGCCTATGGAATACTCATCAATGCCCGGAACATCCTTGAACATGAAGATGTTGGTATAGTTGAGGCCGTGCCCCAGATTCACCCGCAGGTCCAGAGAGCGGGCGTACTCTATTCCCTTGACGATCTTGGTGAATTCTGCCTGTCGTGCCTTGGGGGTTGCGGCATCGGCAAAGTGGCCGGTGTGTATCTCTATGAATTCGCTGCCGACGGATTTGGCGGCGTCTATCTGGCGTTCATCTGCTTCTATGAACAGGCTGGAGCATATGCCCGCCTCGTGAATGGGGGCGAGGTATTCACGCAGATGTGCCTCGCGTCCCGCAACGGCAAGGCCGCCTTCCGTGGTAAGCTCTTCCCGTTTTTCGGGTACGAGGCAGACCATATAAGGCCTGTTGGCAAGGGCAATGGACTGCATTTCCGCCGTGGCGGCCATTTCCAGATGCAGGCGCGTGTTCAGGCAGCGGGAGAGTATGGAGACATCGCGGTCGATGATGTGGCGGCGGTCTTCGCGCAGGTGCACGATAATGCCCCGGGCTCCGGCCAGTTCGGCAAGATGGGCGGCGGTGACCGGCTCCGGCTCAATGCCCCTGCGCTGCTGACGCAGGGTGGCCACATGGTCCACATTGACAACGAGAACGGGCATGGCAGGCTCCTTGAAAGGTTGAATTCCGCATCTATGTTCATGTTGCGGCAGCGCAAAGTCAAGCTGAAAAGCGGTAGTTCGGCAGGCGGTTGCGCCGTTGCCGGCAGCAGCGTTGCGGGTGGTTGTTTTGTTGCCGGTGGTTGCTTGCCGTTATGACCGTCGGCGTTGACGAAAGAGGCTTCGGAGAGTACAGCGTGCGGGAATGCTATTCAGAAAATCCCCCTCGAAAACCACTGAGGTACTTCCATGAATGTTTGTATTGTCGGAACCGGCTATGTCGGTCTTGTCAGCGCCGCCTGCTTTGCGGAGATGGGCAACGATGTTGTGTGCGTGGACGTGAATCCCGATGTTGTAAGCACGCTGCAGGCGGGCAAGGTGCACATCTATGAGCCCGGTCTTGAAGAAATGGTGCGCCGCAACTACGCGGAAGGGCGTCTTGTTTTCACGACCAGCCTTGTGGAAGGCATGGAGCGGGCCTCCTTTGTCTTCATAACCGTGGGCACCCCTTCCCGCCCGGACGGGTCGTGCGACCTTTGCTATGTTGAGCAGGTTGCCCGCGAGATCGGGCAGAACATGCACAAGCCGGTCATTGTGGTGGACAAGTCCACTGTTCCGGTGGGTACGGCAGACCGGGTTCGGGCCATTATCCGGCAGGAACTGGACAAGCGCGGTGTCAACCACGACTTTGACGTGGTTTCCAACCCGGAATTCCTGAAGGAAGGCGACGCGGTAAGCGACTTCATGAAGCCGGACCGCGTGGTTGTGGGAACGGATAACGAGAAGTCTGCGGAATACTTGAAGACCCTGTATGCCCCCTTTGCGCGGAGCCGGGAAAAGCTCATCGTTATGGGAGTGCGCAGTGCGGAAATGACCAAGTACGCCGCCAACTGCATGCTTGCCACCAAGATTTCGTTCATCAATGAGATAGCCAACATCTGCGAACGGGTGGGGGCGGACGTGCGCGATGTGCGCATAGGCATAGGTTCCGACCACCGTATCGGGTATCATTTCATCTATCCCGGCGTGGGGTATGGCGGTTCATGTTTTCCCAAGGATGTAAAGGCGCTCATCAACACCGCCCATGAGTTCTCTTTCCGGCCGGAATTGCTGGAAGCCGTGGATAACGTGAATAACCGGCAGAAAAGACGCATGGCGGAGCGCATTGCGGAGTATTTTGCGCCGCAGGGTGGCGTTTCCGGCAAGACGCTGGCGGTATGGGGGCTGGCGTTCAAGGCGAATACCGATGACACGCGCGAGGCTGCCGCCCTTGCCATGATTGAAATGCTTACCGAGCAGGGCATGCGCATACGTGCCTTTGACCCGGTGGCGGGCGAGAAGGTGCGCGAGCAACTGGCCCATAACCCGCTTGTTGAGATTGTGGATGGCCAGTACGAGGCTGCGCAGGGTGCGCAGGCGTTGCTGGTTGTGACGGAATGGAATCAGTTCCGTACGCCGGATTTTGAGCGGGTGAAATCGCTGCTTACCGCTCCCATCCTGTTTGATGGCCGCAACCTGTACCCGCCGTCCATGATGGCGGAACTGGGCTTTGCCTATTTTTGCGTGGGCAGGCCGGACCCGGCGTAGCGGTTCTGCTGAACGGCAGTATAATCCCCCGGTGTACGATGTGCGCCGGGGGATTTGCTTTGGAGCAGAAAAAAGGCGGTCACGTTATTCGTGACCGCCCGAAGTGGTGAAGGAAGGAGCGCCCGGAGCTAGACTCTGCGTTCGGAAACGCATCGCCGGCAGGAACGCAGCTGCAATTCCTGCAGAATGAGTCGTTCGTACTGCATGGATGCCTGACTGCGCGTGATCATGTCGTCTTCCAGAAAGCGTTCAAGAAATTGCGTTTCTTCCCAGAAGTCAAGGAGTTCGTCGTCACCCAGTGATTTGATCTGCATGTTCAGCGGGACATCTTCGGGAAAGGGGGAAAGATTCGCCATCAAGTTGGAACTCCTTGCCGGATCGGCGGTTATACTGCCGCTATGGGCTACAAAGTGGGATACTAGCCGACCGTCAACCGTTTTACAACCACTTTTATACTGCCGCACATGTCCCGGTAACGCTATGCTGGTTGCAAAGCAGGAGCATTCCAGCTATATTAATGGCACGTTTATGAAACAGGACGTTTCAGCCCCTGCGGGATGGACATCACATTAAGGAGTGACTCTATGCGTGAAGCGCAAAGAAAGCAGGATGATGAGCTTCTCCAGCTTGTCACGTTCAGTATTGGTGATGAAGAGTTCGGGGTAGATATCCTGAAAGTTCAGGAGATCATCCGGACCATGGAAATCACCAAGGTGCCGCGCGCTCCGGAATTTGTGGAGGGCGTTATCAACCTGCGGGGCAAGGTTATTCCCATCATCGACCTGCGCCGCCGCTTCGGGCTTACCTCCAAGACGCATGATAAGCATACCCGGATCATCGTTATAGAAATCAATAACATGATTGTCGGTTTTGTCGTGGATTCTGTTTCCGAGGTGCTGCGCATACCCGCGAGCACGGTGGAACCGCCGCCGCCCGTGGTTGCCGGCATGGAATCCGAATACATAAGCGGTGTGGGCAAGCTGCAGGATCGCCTGCTTATTCTGCTTGATCTTGACCGCCTGCTTTCGAACGAAGACCTTAACGTGCTCGGACAAATCTAGACGGCGCGTGCATTGCACCCAAAGCCGCCAAAAGCCGCATATACGGCTTGGCGGCTTTTTGTCGTGTCTGCTATTCGCGTATAACAATGAAGAAACGAGTCTGCCGTGCTTTTTGATGAAATAGTGCTCGGGCTGCAAACTGCGGCCCGCCGCGTGGTACATGTGGCCAGAAGCGGTCCCGCTTCGCAGGCGCGCATGGCGCACTCTCTGCGCAACAGGGATGAAAATGTTGTGCTGGTGGTGCGCAATTCGCAGGAATTGGCTGATCTTAAGGGGTTGCTTACCCTTTTTACGCCGGAAAGCTCCATGGAGGAGGCGGAGGTTTCCGCACCGGCATGGCAGCAGCCGTGGACTATCATCCCGCAGCATCCTGCCGGTTCGCATGGCAAGGCTGCATGGTCTTCACGCATTGCCAGCCTGTATTCCCTGCATCTGCGCAAACCCAGACAGGGTGTGCTTGTTTCGCTGGACAATTTTTTACCTAAGCTTCCGCCCACAGCGCTGTTTCAATCTCATGAACTGCCATTGACGCCGGGAGAGGACTCCGGTCCGGAACTGGTGCTCGAACAGTGCGTGGAGTGGGGCTATTCGCGTGTTCCCATGGTGACGCAACCGGGAGAGGTTGCTCTGCGCGGCGACATTCTGGATATCTTCTGTCCGGGCTATGCCCGCCCGGTGCGGCTGGAATTTTTCGGGGATACGCTGGAAGAGATGCGTCTGTTTGAGCCTTCCAGCCAGCGCTCCAAGGGGAATCTTGAAGAACTGGTCATCTTGCCCACCTCTCCGCTCATCATGAGCACGGAACACAGAAGCAAAGCCGTGCAGTGGTGGAAAGGACTTGAAAAGGACAGCCGTATCCCCGCCGGACTTGCTGGAAGACTCGAGCATGCGGTGGAAAGGGCGGGGATTCCTCTGCTTCCGGGGGCGTTTTACGAGCAGGCCGCATTTTTGGAAGAATGGCTGCCCAAGGATGCGGTGTACATTCTGCCATCCGAACGGGACCTTAAAGAAGCGCTTGAAGAATCGGAACGGACGTGGCGGGCGTATCTGGATAAGCAGGAATCCGAAACCGGGTTGCGGCAGCCCGCCGCGTTGGCGCTGCGCACGGCAGCGGACGCCATGGATGTGTGGAAGGACGCCCGGCGCGCTCATTTTGAAGACCTGGTCATTGGCGTGGACAAGGTTGGGAGCGATCTTGCGGAGCGGTCATACGGTGCGTTCCACGATATTTTTGTTTCCCCGCAGGAGCAGGACAGGCCTTGGCAGGCGCTGGTTTCGCGGCTTCGCAAGTGGATGCAGGAAAAGAGGCAGGTGCTTCTCTGCTTTGTGAACCAGCGCAGCAGGGCTAAATTTCTGAAGCTGGCCGAGCAGGACGGGCTTATGCCCCGGTTGCGTTACGCCCCGCGTGAGAAAGGGCTTTTTGCGCTGGTGGCCCCTTTCCGGCGGGGTATTGATCTGGCGTGGGACAACGTGCTTGTGCTGGGCGAAGATGTTATCCAGCCCAACGCGGAACGCAGGGAACGCGCACGCACGGGAGCCTTTGCCGGACTGAAGGAGTACGATGACCTGAACCCCGGCGACCATCTTGTGCACCGTGACTACGGCATTGCCGTGTTTGACGGGCTGCACCGCATGGAGCTGGGTGGCGTATCCAACGATTTTCTGCTGCTGAAGTATGCTGGGGATGACAGGCTTTACCTGCCCGTGGACCGGCTTTCATTGGTGCAGCGATTCAAAGGGCCGGACGGAGCGCCGCCCGCGTTGGACAAGCTGGGCGGTTCCGGATGGCTTGCCTCCAAATCCCGTGCCCGCAAGGCCATAGAGAAGATTGCTCATGACCTTGTGGAGATGTATGCGTGGAGACGTATTGCCAAAGGTTTCGGATACGGTCCCGTGAACGAGTTGTACCGCGAGTTCGAGGCGTCTTTCGGATTTGAGGAGACGCCTGATCAGGCCCGTGCCATTCAGGATGTGCTGGCGGATATGGAAAAGGCGCACCCCATGGACAGGCTGGTTTGCGGGGATGTGGGGTTCGGCAAAACAGAGGTGGCCCTGAGGGCCGCATTCCGCGCAGCGTGCGAGGGCAAGCAGGTGGCTCTGCTGTGTCCCACAACCATCCTTGCCGAGCAGCATTACCAGACCTTCAAGAGCAGGCTGGGCGGTTTTCCGGTGAATATCGGCATGCTCAGCCGCTTTGTCTCACGCCAGCGCCAGAAAGAGGTGCTGGCTGCCGCAGCCAAGGGGCAGGTGGATATTCTTATCGGCACGCACCGCCTGCTTTCGGACGATGTGGACCTGCCCAATCTGGCTCTGCTCATTCTGGACGAGGAGCAGCGGTTTGGCGTGCGCCATAAGGAAAAACTCAAGAAATTCCGGCGCAATGTTGACGTGCTGACCCTTACGGCCACCCCCATACCGCGGACGTTGCAGCTTTCCATGTCCGGCATACGTGAGCTTTCGGTAATCGAAACCGCACCGCTGGGCCGTAAGCCTGTGGAGTCTGATCTGGTGGAGCGCGATCCCGATCTGCTGCGCAGCTACGTCCGGCGGGAGCTTGCGCGTGGCGGGCAGGTCTTCTGGGTGCACAACCGCATTGAGGGGTTGGAGAGAGTGGCGGAGTTTGTCCGTCAGCTTGTGCCCGATGCACGTGTGGGCATGGCCCACGGGCAGATGTCTGAAAAGGAACTGGAGACCACCATGCATCGGTTCTGGCATGCCGAGCTGGATGTGCTGGTGTGCACGGCCATTGTGGAATCGGGGCTTGATTTTCCCCGTGCCAACACGCTTATCGTGGATCAGGCGCAGATGTTCGGCCTTGGCCAGCTTTACCAGTTGCGTGGCCGGGTGGGGCGTTCCGACGTTCAGGCACATGCCGTGTTTGTGGTCAACAGCCTGGAGAGCATACCCGACCTTGCCAAAAAACGGCTGCGAATAATTCTGGATATGGACTACCTCGGAGCGGGATTTCAGGTGGCCATGGAAGACTTGCGGTTGAGAGGGTCCGGCAACATATTGGGAGAGGCTCAATCCGGCCAGATGGCCCGCGTGGGGCTGGACTTGTATCTGGAAATGCTGGAAGAGGAAGTGAAGCGTCTGAAGGGCGAAGAGGCCGTTGCTTCTGTGGAAACGGAGCTGAATATCGGTGTTAACGCTCATATTCCGGAAACCTACATCACGGACGGTCGGGAACGGCTGCGTTTTTACAAGACGCTTTCCTCGGCGGTGGATGCCATGGCGCTGCAGGATACGGAACTGGAGATGCGCGACCGCTTTGGCCCGCTGCCGGACGAACTTTCCAACTTTTTGGGCGTGCTGGGCTTCAAGCGGTTCCTTATGGAGCTGCAGGTGGTGAAGGCAGATATTTTCCGCGACAAGGTGCGGCTTATCTGGGGTGATAAGGCAGATCGCATATCCCCTGCGGCGCTTGTGGAGTGGGTGGGCGCAAGGCAGGGGCAGGCACGCCTGCTGCCGCCCGCGTGTCTGGAATATCGTATGGAAAAGGGCGGTTCGGTACGCGAACGGCTGGAACATGCCAAGGCGGAACTCAAACTCCTTTCGGCGACCATGGAGAGTTGATGTGAGCATTTGGAAAAGACTGGCGGCAGTTCTGGCCGTGTGCGGCGCGCTGCTTGCGGGATGCGGGAACGACTCCGTGCAGGATGGCGTGGTGGCAACGGTGAATGGCAAGCCGATCTACCTGAAACAGCTGGAAGCCCGCTACGATCTGGACAATCTGAGCTGGTCCGGGGGCATGGTTCCTTCTGTAGATGTGCTGCGCAAGGAATATGGTCAGGTTCTGTCGCAACTCATTGTGCATGAACTGGTCATTCAGGCTCTGGACCGTGCCGGACTGGGGATTACAGACGAAGATGTGGCAAAGGCCGAGGCTGTGGTACGCGAGGATTACCCGGAGGACCAGTTTGAGAAGTCGCTTGTGGAAGAGTATATCGACTTAGGGGTGTGGCGATCCATGCTCCGCCAGCAACTCGCCATGGAGAGGCTGAGGTCGGATGTGCTGCGTCCGCGGGTGAAGCTTTCTTCGCAGGAGGCAGAGGCCTATTACAGGGATCATCTGGCGGATTTTTATCTGCCCCCGCGCGTGCGGTTTCTGCAGATATCCGGCCCGGACAGGCGGCAGGTGGAGAAGGCCCGCGAATCGTATTTGCAGCAGCAGGATGTGGAAGCGGTGCAGAATGCCTTTGATGAGATAACCATACGCGAGATGCGTATGCGTGTGAATATGTTGCCTGTTGGCTGGGAGAACGTGATGGACAAGCTTAAGCCGGGGCAGGCCAGCGCAGTCACATCCGGCGACAACGGGTTTGAAACGCTGGTTCTGCTGGAGCACATCCCTGAGAAAGTGCTCGACCCTTCCCGCGCTTACCCCCTTGTGGAGACCGTGCTCATAGAGCAGAAGATGCAGGTGGCGTTTGAGGAATGGCTTGTTAACGAACTGGCGCGGTCTGAGGTGAAGGTGACGCGCCTTCTCCGCCAGATGGAAGAAGAGGCGGCCGAAGCTGAGCAGAAAGCGCAATAGCTGTTGCGGTGCAACGTTTGATACCGCAATGCCGGGCAGACGCGGAGAAAATGATGTGACAGGCTGCCTGACTGATTCCGGGATGCTGATTTTCTTGAGGAATGTGGACATGTCCCGGGGCTTGTTGCATAATGCCGTGAAACAGATTACAGGGTGTGTGTGTTCCTTGGCTGTTGCTGTTGCCGGAGGAAACACCTGGTCTATCAAATCGTGCAAGACGAGCTGCCGCAGTCCTGTCCCTCCACTAACGGAGCATTTGTGCCGCAGCCGGAGTGAACGTTCCGGCGGACAGCCGGGAAACCCGAAAACATACTCAGGGAGCGAGCTTTGTTCTCCAATATCCTGTTTTACAAGAAAGTTCTTTCTATTTTTTTTATAACAACCGTTCTTCTTTCCGCATCGTTTCTCCCTGTTCGCGCGGAGGGGGTGCTGAACAAGATTGTGGCGTTTGTGAACGGCGACATCATAACTCAGTTTGACCTTCAGGAGTCGGTTGCGCCGGATCTGCTCCGTGCCGGTCTTTCCCGCCAGAATCCTGCGCACAGGGCCGAAATCGAAGCCATGGAGCGGCGAGTGCTGGACTCCATGGTAACAGATATTCTGTTTTTGCAGGAGGCGGATCGTTACAAGATAGAGGTAAAGGACGCCGAGGTGGAGAATGAGGTCCGCAAGCTTGCCCAGCAGAACGGGCTGACGCTGGAAGAAGCGCAGCAGCGGATGAAGGAAGACGGCGTTTCTTATGATAATTTCAAGGAAAAAATCCGCAACAGCATAGTGCGTTCCCGCCTGCTTTCCTTCATGGTCGGCCGAAAGGTCGTTGTGACCAAGGAAGACGTGCAGGCCTATTATGATGAGCATAAAGGTGAGTTTTCCAGTGACCGTAAGGTGGTTGTGAGAATGCTTGCCCTTGCTCCCGGTACGGATGCGGACAAGGTCTATGTCCTGTTGCGGGACGGCAAGCTTTCGTTCGAAGAGGCGGTGGAGCAGTACTGCGTGGGACCGGCCAAAGCGAATGGCGGATTGATGGGCGAGCTGACATGGATGCATCTTGCTCCGGCGTGGCGGGAAGCGCTTGAGCCGCTTGCTGACGGGCAGGTTTCCAAGCCGTTTACTGCGGACGGGGTTCCCCTGCTGCTCAGGCTGGATCAGACCATAGCCGGGAATGTGCTTCCTCTTGAAGAAGTTGCGGGACGCATTGAGGAAACCCTGCGTGCGCCGATGCTGGAAGAGCGTTTTTCAGAGTATTCCGGCAAGCTGCGTGAAAAAGCGGTTATCAAGATCAATTTGTAATCCTCAAACATCCGAGCAATCGGAGGCGTAATGACCACGATGACCGAGTTGGGGGCTCAACTGTGCAGCGCACGGGAGAGCAAGGGCCTGACCCATGAAGATGTTTCACGCAGGATTAAGGTGGCGGTACGCACCCTTGTTGCGCTGGAGACGGGCAACATGGACGACCTTCCCCACGCCGTGTATACCAAAGGATTTGTTAAATCTTACGCCCGCCTTCTGGGACTGGACCCGGAAGAATACGGGCAGGCTATGGACGTTATATACGCCAGCGAGCTGGGAGACCAGGAGGAACAGGAGTTGGCTTTTGTGAGCCGCAGGCTCCCGCCGCCCAAACCCCGGTGGCATATTCCGGTTTTAATCCTTTTTGTTTGTGTTCTGGCTGCCGGAGGTGGCTGGTATTTTTTCGTTGATTCCCGTTCGTCGTCCGCTGTGAACGAGCTGGCTCCGCAAGGAGCTGCAGAAGAGACGCCGCAGGGTGGCGTTGAGGCTGCTCCGGCTGTTCCACAGGCAGGGGCGGACGGGATGGAATCCGCTTCTCCGCAGATGCAGAATGAGAGCGAAGCAGCACCGGAAGGCAGTGAAAATACGGTTGTTCCCGGTGATGCCGAAGCACCCGTTCCCGCTCCGGAAATGCAGAAGCCAGCACCGGCACCACAGGGAAGTCTGCCGGCTCCCTCCGCGGATGTTGCCCGGACAGAGCCTGCCTTGCCCGCCTCTGCCGCTGCCTCTGTCCCCGCCCCAGTGGAGGAGGCGGCGATTGCCGTTGAGAATTCGGGCGGAGCTGCGGTGCGCGATATCAGTCAGGAGCAGGCTACGGCGCTGGCTGCAACGGCTTCCGGCGTAGCACCTGCATCTGAAGCTGCGGGGGCAGACTCTTCAGTTACAGAGAGCACGGGCGCAACGGGCGGGGCAGCATATGGCCCTGCCGTTATGGAGATTCCGCTTAAGCCAGTCTCCGGTGAGCAGAAATTGACCCTCACAGCATCCAGCGAATGCTGGGTGGAAGTATGGGGAACCGGGGTGGAGCGCCGGGAAATGTATCTGCGGTCAGGGCAGAAATCCGTATTGCGCTTTCCCGCCCAACTGAACCTTAAGCTGGGGAATTCTGGTGGCGTTACCGTTACCTTGAATGACAGGAATGTTCCCATGGCCGGAGAGGAAGGCAAGGTGCTTACGCTGCATTTCATTCCGGCTCAGTAGTTGCTGATGGATTTTTCGGACAAAGGCATCATTCTTCGCGTCGGGCGGTTTAAGGAGGCGGACCTGTGGGTCCGTTTTTTGTCGCCCTCCCGCGGCCTTTTTACGGCCTTTGCGTTCGGTGGTTGCCGCAGTCGCCAACGGTTCTGCGGGTGTCTGGACCATCTCAATGCGGTTCATTTCCGCGTGAGGATGAGCCGGGCCGGTTCATACAACAGTCTGGAAGAAGGCGTATTGCTGCGGTCCCCGCAGCGCCTCCGTACGGACCTGCACAGGCTGGGGCTTGCGGTTAACTGCCAGAAGTTTCTGGAAGCTATGGGGGTATCGCAGGAAGGGGCGCAGGCAGCCTATGCACTGTTTGAGGAAACGCTGGAGGCTCTGGAGACGGAGAAAGGGGCCGATGCCCTGCTGCCGCTGCTTTTCCGCGCTCGGTTTGCCTTTGATCAGGGCTACAGGCCGGAAACGGATTTTTGCCTGCAATGCGGCAGCGGGTTGGAATCCGGTCAGGGGGCTGTTTTTCATGTGCAGGAAGGGCTGCTGCTATGCGCTAATTGTGCCGCCCCTTCAGGGCCCCGGTTCAGGCTGGGCAACGAATCACTTGACGCGTTGCGCTTTGTGCAGGAATATTCACCGCTTCACTGGGAAGCACTTTCGCTTTCCGAGCGGGCGCGCCGCGAACTGACGCGGGCGGTGGATGGCTTTATTCAGTTCCATATCGGTTTGGCCTGGGACAAGGGCATGTTCCGCAGGGTGTGATTGCCCGGCCGCTGCCCGGTCATGCGTGACCACAACAACACGACAACATCGTGTAGAGCATATTGAGCTTAGAGGATTGCCATGCATTTTCAAGATGTTATTCTAACTTTGCAGACCTTTTGGTCCCGGCAGGGGTGTGTTCTGGCGCAGCCCTTCGATGTGGAGTGCGGTGCGGGAACCTTTAACCCTGCAACTTTTTTGCGGGTGATAGGGCCGGAACCGTGGAATGTTGCCTATGTTGAGCCTTCGCGGCGTCCTACGGACGGACGCTACGGCGAAAACCCCAACCGTCTGCAGCACTACTTTCAGTTTCAGGTCATTCTCAAGCCTTCGCCGGACAACATTCAGGAGTTGTATCTGGAAAGCCTGAGGGAACTGGGCATTGACTCTGCCGTGCATGATATACGGTTTGTGGAAGACGACTGGGAGTCGCCCACGCTGGGAGCCTGGGGGCTTGGCTGGGAGGTCTGGCTGAACGGCATGGAGGTGACGCAGTTCACCTATTTCCAGCAGGTAGGCGGTATAGATCTGTCTCCTACCAGCGTGGAGATTACTTACGGGCTTGAGCGACTGTGCATGTATCTGCAGGGCAAGGAATCTGTATACGATCTTTCCTACAATGAGAACGTTACCTACGGCAATGTCTACCACCAGAACGAGGTGGAGATGTCCCGGTACAACTTCGAGTTGAGCGATGCCGGCATGCTGCTCAACCTTTTCGGCATGTACGAGGCGGAGTGCAAGCGCCTGTGCGAAGCAGGTGTGGCTTGGCCTGCGTACGATTATTGCCTGAAGTGTTCGCATACGTTCAACCTGCTGGATGCCCGTGGGGCCATATCCATTACCGAACGTACCGGCTATATCGGCCGGGTGCGGGCTCTGGCTTCGGCAGTGGCCCGGCTTTATGCGAAGCAGCGCGAAGATCTTGGCTATCCCATGCTGCCGAAAAACGACAACTAGCAAGGCCACAGGAAGAGCATACCATGTCCGTATTCGTATTGGAGATAGGCTCGGAAGAGTTGCCCGCCCGTTTTTTACCGGGCCTTGAAAAGGAACTGGGAGATCGCCTTGCGGCGTTTCTTGCCGACTCGCATGTAGAATTTGGAACTGTTTCCGTGGAGACCACGCCCAGAAGGGCTGTTGCCACGGTGCGCGATATTGCCTTGCGGCAAAGCGAAGCGGAAGAAGTGGTTTCCGGTCCCCCCGTGCGCATAGCGTTTGATGCGGAGGGAAAGCCCACCAAGGCGGCAGAAGGATTTGCCAGAACGCAGGGAGTGGACCTTGCGGATGCTTTTACCCTGCAGACAGATAAAGGCGAGTACATTGCCGTGCGTAAACGCGTTGGCGGTGCCGCCACCGCGGATCTGCTGGCTCAGGGCTGCCCGGCCATTATCGCCGCGTTGCCGTTCCCCAAGAAAATGAAATGGGGGAGCCTGGAATATACGTATGCGCGCCCCCTGCGCTGGGTGCTCGCCCTGCTGGATGATCAGGTAGTGCCCTTCACTGTGGCCGACCTTGCTTCCGGCAACAGCACTCGCGGCCACCGCGTGCACGGCCCCGGCCCCTTTGCTGTGGACCGTGCGGAGCGGCTGGAAGACGTGTTGCGGGATATGTGCGGCGTCGTTCTTTCCGGTTCCCGGCGACGTGCCGCCATTATTGAAGAGGGCAACCGTCTTGCCGCTTCGGTGGGGGGCAGCGTGCTGTGGAAGGAAGCGCTTCTGGACGAGGTGCAGGGGCTTTCCGAGCACCCCGTGGCCTGTCTGGGCGGGTTTGATCCATCGTTTCTGGAGCTTCCCAAGGAAGCATTGCTCACCAGTATGCAGAGCCATCAGAAGAGTTTTGGTCTGGCCGATTCCGAAGGCAATCTGCTGCCGTATTTCCTGACGGTGCTGAACATTACGCCCAAGGACGAGGCAGTGGTGCGCAAAGGGTGGGAACGCGTGCTGCGAGCACGGTTGGAAGATGCCCGTTTCTTCTGGCGCAACGACCTTAAAAGCAGTTTTGATACATGGCTTGAGAAGCTGGATTCCGTTATTTTCCTTGCGCCGCTGGGCTCCATGGGTAACAAGACCCGGCGCCTGTCTGTGCTGTGCGGGGAACTTGCCGTGGCTGCCGCGCAGGGAGCATCGGACATCAAGGCAGATGCGGAACGTGCAGGCCGTCTTTCCAAGGCGGACCTTGTTTCGGAGATGGTCTATGAGTTCGACAGCCTGCAAGGGATTATGGGGGGCATATATGCCCGCAGGATGAACGAGAGCGAGGTCGTGGCTCAGGCCATTGCCGAACAGTATCTGCCTGCGGGGCCGGATTCCCCCGTTCCCTCCTCGCAGTGCGGTGCGTTGCTTTCCATAGCGGACAAGGCTGACACTCTTGCAGGGTGCTTCGGGCTGAACATGATCCCCACAGGGGCTGCTGATCCGTATGGACTGCGCCGTTGTTGTCTTGCCATTACACGCATTCTGCTGGACAGGGATATGCGTCTTCCCGTTTCGGAAATATTCCGGATGGCCCAGGCCGGGTACGGCGATGCCATACAGTGGAAGCTGCCCCTGCCGGAAGCACATGCCAAGATGGTGGAGTTTTTTACCCTGCGCCTGAAGAACTACTTTGTTTCTCAGGGGTATGAAACTCTGCTGGTGGAAGCCGTGCTGAACGCCGGGGCAGATGACGTGTGCGATGCCCATGCACGCCTGAAGGCCCTTGCCGCGTTCAGCCGTACACAGGGATTTGCACAGGCGGTGCTTACTTTCAAGCGTGCCGCCAACATCATCCGCAAGCAGGGAGAAGAAGCCGGCGTGTTGCTTGACGGGATGCCGGATGCAGCATTGTTTGAGGATGATGCGGAAAAGGCCTTCGGCGCTTCGCTTGCCGCGATGGCTCCCCGGTTCGAGGCCCTGTGGGCGGCTGGGGACTTTGATGCCCTGTTTGGTCTGCTGGAAGAACTGCGGCCGGATGTGGACGCGTTCTTTGACAAGGTTATGGTCATGTGCGATGACCTTGCCGTGCGCCGGAACCGACTTAATCTGCTTATGTCGCTGGTGCGCAAGTTGGGCCGCCTTGCAGATTTTGCCGCCCTGCAACTGTAATGGAACAGGCGGAGGAGGGCTTGGCTCTTCTCCGCCATGATAAATTGTAGACAATCGCTTGACATGCTGTTGATTGGCGCGTAATGAACTGCCTTCCCGTGTTCCAGTATTGTCGTCAAGAAGACTCTTACATACAAGTTTTTTGGAGGATCTACCGTGGCTAACCACAAGTCTGCCATTAAGAGGCATCGCCAGAGCCTGAAGCGCGCTACCCGTAACCGTGCTATGAAGACCCGCGTCCGTAACACGGTGAAGGCTGTTCGCACCGCAATCCTGCAGAAGGACAAGGATCAGGCACAGGTTCTGCTTGGCACTGCCAACTCCGTTCTGGACAAGGCTGCCGGCAAGGGCGTTATTCACTGGAGAAAGGCTGCCCGCAGCATTTCCCGTCTGAGCAAGGCTGTCGCAGAAATCGCGTAACGCCTTTTCGCTCCCCTGATTATTGCATGAAGGCCCGCCATGGCGGGCTTTTTTGCGTTGCTTTCTGATGTGCCTCCTTGCGCCGATAGGCGCTATCTGCTAGTAGGCGCAGGAATGTGTGGTCTCAGTGCCGCTTGGTTCCGGCACGCCGGATGCCGTTGTCGGAGGCTGAGACGGGTTGTGCCATCTTACCGGGAGTACTGAACAGCATGGGCCTTTTCAGCCGAGCGCCACGAGTGGAACAGCTTAAGGTGGTCATAGTCGGAGCAGGGGAGGTGGGGTTTCATATCGCCCGCCGACTTGCGCAGGAAAGCAAGCAGGTGGTCGTGGTGGACCAGAATGCGGAAGCCCTGCGCCGGGTTTCTGAAGTGCTGGATGTGCAGACTGTTCAGGGATCGGGATGCAGCCCTGTAGTGCTCAGTGATGCAGGGGTGATGGACGCTCATATTTTTCTGGCCGTGACGGATAGTGATGAGATTAACATCATATCCTGTCTCTTTGCCAATGCCATTGCCCCGGAATCTCGAAAGATCGCGCGGATACGCAACGAAGAGTATCACCTGTTTCAGGATGCGCTGACCAACGAACCCCTGAGCATTTCCACCATCATCAATCCCGAGAAAGAAGTCATCAAGGCCATAGACCGCATGCTGGCCATGCCGGGGGCGGTGGACTTCAGCGAGTTTGCGGACGGGCATGTCAAATTGGTCGGGGTGCGGCTGGAACAGGGGCCGCTCATCGGAAGGCGGCTCATGCAGTTCCGTGAGGTTGTGGAAGATGTGAATGTCATCATTGCCGCCATTGTGCGTAAGGATGAGCTCATCATCCCCGGCGGGCGGGACGAGATACTTACGGGAGACATCGTATACTTTGTCTGCAAGGATACGAGTCTGGAAACCGTGCGGCAGATATCGGGCCGTGATACGGCTCCGGTGAAGTCGGCTCTTATCATCGGCGGTGGCAATATAGGTTTGCGGCTGGCCATGCTTTTTGAGCGTAAAGGTCTGCATGTAAAGCTTGTGGACAAAGACAAGGCGCGTTGTATGGTGCTCGCGGAAAAGCTGGGGTCCACACTTGTGCTCCATGGCGATGGTACGGATCAGGATTTTCTGCGGGAAGAAAACGTGGACGCCATGGATGTGGTGATTTCTCTCACCTCTGACGAAGAAATCAATATTCTTTCTTCCCTGCTTGCCAAGAATCTCGGAGCGAAAAAAACCGTTACCCGGGTGAACAAGGCGGCCTATCAGCCGCTTGTAGGGGCTATTGGTATTGACCACTCCGTTTCACCACGCCTTGCTGCGGTAAACTCCATTCTGCATCACATTCGCCGCGGCAAGGTACTTTCGTCCGTTTCCATACGGGGAGAAGGCGCAGAAGCACTGGAGGCAGTGGCTCTAGCCGATTCCGATGTGGTGGGAAAGCCTGTGCGCGAACTGGGGTTTCCGCGCGGAACCTTGCTGCTGGCCATTGTGCGCGGGAAGGAGGTCGTCATTCCCAGCGGTGACAGCGTAATTAATCCGGAAGACCGCATCATCATCCTGACCACCCGTGAAGAAATATCGCGCGTGGAACAGGCCCTGACGGTGAAACTGAATCGTCTGTAGGCGGTCATATGCGCCTTGTATACTGTTTCCATGTGGTAGGAGCGCTGCTTGCCTCTGTGGGGCTGACCATGCTCTTTCCCATTGGCTGGGCACTCTACTATCAGGATGCGGGATTGTGGCCGCTAGTAGGTTCTGTGGTTGTTTCCTGCGGTAGCGGGGCGTTGCTTTTTGGTCTGACCCGCCGCAAGGATAAATTGGTCATGAACCACCGTGAAGGCATGGTTATCGTGGCTCTGGCTTGGATTGCAGCCGGATGCGCCGGTGCACTGCCTTTTCTGTTTTCCGGCATGCTTCCCTCGGCAACGGATGCCTTTTTTGAATCTTTTTCGGGCTTTACCACGACCGGTTCCAGTGTTCTTACGGACATAGAAGCACTGCCGCCCAGTATTCTCATGTGGCGCAGTCTTACGCACTGGCTGGGGGGCATGGGGATTATCGTGCTTTCGCTGGCCATTCTGCCGTTTCTGGGTGTGGGCGGCATGCAGATGTACAAGGCGGAGGTTCCCGGACCGGAACCGGATAAGCTCAAGCCCCGCATTAAAGATACTGCCTTGGTTCTGTGGAAGGTATATGTGTTCTTTTCTGCGGTGCAATGCGTGTTATTGCTGTTGGGTGGTATGACGTTGTTTGATGCCGTGTGCCACACCTTTGGCACAATGGCTACAGGGGGATATTCTACAAAAAATGCCTCTGTAGGATATTACGACAGTGCGTACATTCAATGGGTAATTACGCTATTTATGTTTATTGCTGGCGCCAACTTTACACTGCACTACAGGGCGTTGCGCGGGGATATGCGCTGTTTCTGGAAAAATCCAGAATTTCGCTTTTATACCGGTGTTGTGGTGGTATTTACCCTGTTGGTTACTGTCTGCATTTATGGAAGGCAATACGACTCGTTGTTTCAGGCGTTGCGGTTTGCTGCTTTCCAGGTGGTTTCTGTATGCACTACAACGGGTTTTGCTACGGCAGACTATGAACTTTGGCTGCCTTTTTCTCAGGCGCTTTTGCTTTTTCTTATGTTTCTTGGGGGATGTGCGGGATCAACCAGCGGCGGTATAAAGTGCATGCGGGTGATGCTTTTGTTAAAGCAGGGATATCATGAATTATTCCGGCTGGTGCATCCGCATGCGGTAAAGCGCATAAAGCTGGGAGGCAAGAGCGTTTCTGAGGAAGTTATCGCCGGGGTTTGGGGTTTTTTCATTCTTTTCACGGTGTTATTTATCATTTCAGGTATGGTGCTGGCGGCATGCGGACTGGACCTGCTAACCGCTTTTTCCGCCGTAATTGCCTGTATCGGCAACGTGGGGCCCGGATTTGGGACGGTGGGGCCTGCCGAGAATTTTGCGCATCTGCCGGGTGTGGCCAAATGGGTGCTTATGCTGTGTATGCTCTTGGGAAGATTGGAAATATTTACTGTTTTTATTCTTTTTATCCCTGAGTTCTGGCGGAAGTGATCCGGTATTTTCTTTGTTATTTCACGATAGATTGAGTGGCACGGCATAGACGCGGTAAGGACGAGATAAGGACGAGATAAGGACGAGCTAGGGACGAATTGAGGACGATAAATGACGAAGCCCCCCGCATGGTGCGGGGGGCTTTATTCGTATGGTCAATCGGGAACGAGTGAACCCGGAATTCTCCGGCATGATGGTCAGGGCATCGGGTCAGGTAGCTGACATGAGCGCAGCCTTTATTCAGCCCGAAGCCTTGTGCCACCCGTAGGGCAATGTTTAGTCGAGCTGGGACAGAAGGGTTTCCTTGATGGAGTCAATGGAACCTTCGCCGTTCAGTTCGATGTACTTGGTCTGACCCTTGGCGGCCAGATCCTTGTAGAAGTAGGCGGCAGCGAGGGTGCCGTCCACGGTGTTGTAGTAGATGTCATGACGCTTGCCGATGGCAGCTTCGTCCTGATCGTCTGCGCGGGCGGAAAGCTCGCCGCCACAGACGCGGCAGACATCACCGTTGGGCTTGATGGCGTCGATGAAGATGTTGTTGGGGTGGTTGTTGTCGTTCT
>CAYRLL010000010.1:0-15822 GCA_964425115.1 uncultured Desulfovibrio sp.
GAGATGAAAAGCGCGATGACACCCATGGTGCCTGTTTCCAGAATGGATGAGAGCGTCATGCCGAAGGCAATGCCAAAGAGCGTCTTGCGCCATCTGGGCGGAATGAGCGAATAGGTGTTTATGAAAAAGTCGCGTTTCTGGCTGCTCATGGTGTGTTCTTTCTGGATGATTTTCGTTGGCTTCTTGTTAAGAAAAACTGAACATAACGTCAAGAGGGAAGAGCGGAGACAGGGTGGGCCTGTGCCAATGCCTGTATACTGGCATACGGTGTGCGGAATGGCATGGCATGGAAATTATTAGCAAATGTTTGACGGTGTTTCCGGTTGCCAAGCTTATAAAAAATGGTTACTGTTAACGCCAAGAACATGCCTATTGCCCCGGAGACCGGGCCAAGAGAGGACGCCTATGCCCCCCCAGTCACGCATGACCAAGCAGAGACGGGTTATTCTGGAAGAGCTGCGCAAGGTTACCACGCACCCCACGGCGGATGAAGTGTATGACATGGTCCGTCAGCGGCTGCCGCGGATAAGTCTTGGAACCATATACCGTAATCTGGACGTGCTTGCCGAGAGCGGAGAAATACTCAAACTCGAAAGCGCTGGCAACCAGAAGCGGTTTGACGGGAACATCATGCCCCATGCCCATATCCGCTGCACCCGTTGCGGCAGGCTGGGGGATGTGATGAACGTGCCCGCAAGAATCCCGGCGGGCGGTGCCGAGGCGGAAGGATTTTTTATCACCGGAGCCCGTGTGGAATTTGAAGGCGTATGCAACGCCTGCGAGGTGACGAACTAGCTTTGTCCGCTTGAGGAGGTGCGTCTATCTGCCGCGCTTCCGGACCATCTTTCTTTTCGCGCGCCGGAAGTCCGCTTCCGGCGCGCTGCTTTTTAGCGGCTGCCGTTCGCGTTGCCGCGCAGCACGTCGAAAAGGTATTTCATCCTGCGCATCCGTTCAGCTTCGGACTCCGCGCTTTCCGTGCGCCTGCGCCATGCGGGCGACTGCTCGGCAAGCACCTCTGCCAGCCTCCAGCGGTGGGTAAACGCCTGCCCGGAAAGTTCTTCCACCGCCTGAATCTCTTCCGGGGTCAGGTAGTTGCGGTCGATCATCTGTATGCCCTCGCCGGTAATGCGGATGGGGTCCATCTCCGCAAGCTGCATGATGGGCTTTATCCGTTCCTGCGCTTCCGGCAGCCGGGTGCGCAGGGCGTCGCGGAACTGCGCCGCCGTGGCGAAGCGTTCCATGTACATGTCTTCCAGCCGTTCCCGCACGGTGGGGTCTTCTGCCGTCATGTCAATGACGCGTTCCCATGCGGCAGGGGTAAGCTCGTAGTGCACCGGGCGGTATGTCTTCTGCCCGAACACGTTTTGCAGGAAGAACAGGGAGATGAAGCAGATGGCCGTTGCGCAGACGGGCGTGGTTATCCAGCTGGAGGCAATGCCGCCCAGTGTGCGCCAGCGGATGGCTCCGCCGCCTTTGAGCAGCCCTATGCCGATGACGGCCCCCACTATGGCCTGCGAACTGGAAACCGGCACCAGCGGAATGGCGGGCAGACCCATGGCGCGCATGGCGTTGGAAAGCTCCTGCGAGGAAAAGACGAAGAGCACCAGCGAGTGGGCCGTTACCACAACAAAGGCCCCCACGGGAGTGAGTCGCACAATGCCGGAGCCCACCGTCATCATCACGCGTTTGGAGTAGGTGAACACGCCTGCGGCAATGGCCACGCCGCCGAGGAAAAAGAGCTGCTGCGCCGGGGTGAGGGTGAGTTTGCCGAACAGGGTTATGTCGTGAAACGGGGCCACGGGTACGAAAACGCCCATGACGTTGGCGATATTGTTCGCACCCAGCGCGTATGAGCCGAAGGCACCGGCAAGGATGAGGCCCCAGCGGGTCATGGTGTCCAGTGTGAGGATGTGTATGGACATGCCGCGAATGAGCCGTGCGATGGGAACATACATGGCCACAGCGAAAAGGGCCGCCAGAACGGGGCAGGCCACCCACGTCATGACGATTTTGGAGAGGGATGCCGGGTCGGTGAGCGAGCCGGAAAACAGGTTCCAGCCGATGATGGCGCCCACGATGGCCTGCGAGGTGGAGACGGGATAGCGCGCCACGGTCATCATGTAGACTGTGACGGCGGCGGAAAGGGCCACCATGAAGGCTCCGGCCAGCGCGTTCACCGCGCCCAGCTGGCCCAGCGTGTGCGAGGCCCCGGCCCCGCCCGCCACAGCGCCCAGAATGACGAAGACGGAGCAGATGACCGCGGCGGTGCGGAAGCGCACCATGCGCGAGGCCACAGCCGTGCCGAACACGTTGGAGGCATCGTTTGCGCCGAGTGACCAGCCCAGAAACAGGCCGCTGGAAAGAAAGAGGGGGAGCATGGGCGTTCCTCTGCGCTACAGCATGCGCTTGATGGCGTAGATACTCAGGCGGTCTGCCACGTCCTCGGCCTTGTCCGAGATGAGCGCGATGCGGCGGATGAAGTCCTTGAGCTGGCTTTTGTGGCACAGGGTCAGGTCATCGCGGCGGTACAGGGCCATCATCATGCGGATGGACACCTTGTCGCACTCTGCCTCCCAGTATGAGACCTTATGGATATGGTCGCGCAGTTCGGGGCTGGAACGGAAAAAAGCCCGGGCCGACCGGACAATGGCTTCCACCGATTCCATGGACTGCTCGGCGAGTTCCTTCAGGTCTTTGTGCATTTCTTCCGGAACGTCAGGCAGTTCTATCTTGAACTGCCACAGCATGGCCTTGCAGGAGTCCAGCAGGGTGTCCATGCGTTCCAGCAGTTGCAGCACATCGCTGCGCGATTCGGGGATGAGCGTCTTGAGGTACAGTTTTTCCTCAATGCTCCGCCGTTTCTCGTCCCCGCGGTGTTCCACGGTGGTTATCTGTTCCAGCTTTTCGTCAAACGCTTCCTCGTTTTCGAGAAGATACAGCGTTATGCCCTGCCTGAAGAGCAGGCCGGCCTCGCTGACCTGATTGAGGAACTCATCAAGCTGCTTCTGCAGTCCGACCTGAATTTTGAGAATGCCGAAACCCATATGTTCTCCGTGGAGCCGGTATGGTTGACAGGCCGTTTACCGTGGGCAGGGGGTGCCGCTTCGTCATGGTACGGCTCTGCGCATGGTGGTGTGCGCCAGCCCGGAATGCGTGCGGCATGCACTCTTCTGCCGTGAGCAAACGATCTGCGGAACAGACTTGTCCGTATCGTATCAATCTTACGTAAACAGTCTTAAACGGTTCTGCCGGGTATTGTTAAGATTGTGTTACAGCAATCGTGTCGGCTACGGCTATAGCGCGGTATCGGGGCGGTCGTCCAGCCGAGCCTCGTCCGCGGAACATTTTGCTGGAAAAAAAAGGCGACTGTTGGCAGTATCATGAAGTCTGACACTGCAGAATAACGGAAAACACGAGAGGGCTGACAGTCCATGCAGGAATCCCCGGCGACCATACTCACCATAGACGACGACCTGAATGTCCGGGAAAATATTGTCGCCTATCTGGAGGACAGCGGCTTCCGCGTCTGTCAGGCAGAAAACGGAGCCATGGGGCTGGAGGTTTTTCGTACCGAGGGGCCGGACCTTGTTCTGGTGGACCTGCGCATGCCTGTCATGGACGGTATGGAGGTGGTGCGCAGGCTCAAGGTGGAATCACCCATGACTCCAGTGATCGTGGTTTCCGGCGTGGGCGTGCTGGAAGAGGCGGTGGAAGCCCTGCGCATAGGCGCGTGGGATTTTGTGACCAAGCCCATTTCGGATATGATGGTGCTGGAGCACGCCGTTTCCAAGGCACTTGAACGGGCGCGGCTGCTGGAAGAGCGTAACCGGTATCAGGAGCGGCTGGAGCGCGAGGTCTCCATGCGTACCAGCGAGCTGCGCAACGCCAACGCCCGCCTGCTGGAAGTGCAGGCCCTGCTGCAGGAAAAGAACCAATTTCTTGAAATTCTTATCGAATCCATGCCCAATCCGGTGTTCTACAAGGATCTTGGCGGTATGTACCTTGGATGCAACAAGGTGTTCAGCGACATGCTGGGAGTGCGCCGCGAAGAGATTGTGGGACAATCTTCCCAGCAGCTCCTGCCTTCAGAGGTTTCCTGTCAGGCGGATGTTTACGCTCCCGGCGGCAAGATACAATGCGAGATGGAACTGCAGACCTCTTCCGGAGCGCGCCATAATTTCGTGCTGTACAAGAGCGTGTTCTATGACAGGGACGGCAAGCCTTCCGGCGAGGTGGGAACCTTCCATGACATTACGGAACTGAAGCGCAAGGAAGCCCAGATAACGTATCAGGCGCACCACGATGAACTGACCGGGCTGCCCAACCGCCTGAAGCTGAAGCAGGAAATCGCCACCCTCATACAGGCGCAGTCCGTGAATGGCGGCAGATTTGCCGTGCTGTTCCTTGATCTGGATAACTTCAAGACCGTGAACGACAGTCTGGGGCATCAACTCGGTGACAAGCTGCTCAAGGAAACCGCGGAGCGGCTGCATGCACTTATCGGAGAACGGGGCATTGTGGCGCGGCTGGGCGGAGACGAGTATGTGCTGGTGCTGCCGGAGATCAGCGAGGAGCATGAGATAGACCGGCAGGCGGAGGTGGTGCTGGCGGCGTTCCGCAGGCCGTTCATGATAGACGGGCACGAGCTGTATATGAGCACAAGCGTGGGGGCCACCAGTTATCCTGAGGACGGGGAAGACCCGGACACCCTCATAAAAAATGCGGACATAGCCATGTACCGGGCCAAGGCCCGCGAGCGTTCCAGCTGGCGGCGGTTCGACTCTTCCATGGTGGAGCAGGTGACCCGGCGGCTTGCCATGGAAAAGAATATCCGCAAGGGACTGGAAAACGGCGAGTTTGTACCGTACTACCAGCCGCGCGTGGATATCCGCACCGGCAGGGTGGTGGGCATGGAGGCGCTGGTCCGCTGGCTCAAGCCGGACGGCACAGTGGGCAACCCGGCAGATTTTATTCCCGTGGCGGAAGATACGGGGCTGATCGTGCAGCTTGGTGAGCGGGTGCTGCGCGATGCCTGTGAGCAGGCACGCAGGTGGCATCTTTCCGGCCTGTCCGGTCTGCGGGTTTCTGTGAATATTTCTGCGCATCAGTTCCGGGCAAACCTTGCCGAACTGGTCTTTGCCGTGCTGGCGGATACCGGGCTGGACCCGGACCTGCTGGAACTGGAGATTACGGAATCCACCATGATGAGCGATCTGGGCCAGACCGTATCGCTGCTGGAACAGCTGGCCCGGCGCGGCATCCATACCGCCATTGACGACTTCGGCACCGGGCATTCTTCGCTGTATTATCTCAAGACGTTCCACATCAACACGCTGAAGATAGACCGCTCCTTCGTGCGCGACATCCTGAACGACGAGAACGACGCCAACATTGTTTCCACGGTCATCACCATGGCGCAGAACCTTTCGCTGCAGGTGGTGGCGGAGGGAGTGGAGACCGCGGAGCAGCTGGACTTTCTGCGGCGGCACGGCTGTCCTGAGGTGCAGGGGTATTTCTATGCCCGTCCGCTGCCCGTGGCGGAATTTGAGACATACGTGCGCAAGACCAACGGGCTGTAGCTATGGACTTTATGTAACTTGCTGAAAGGTAATAAAATTTGTTGGGCCGCCTGCTTGTTCGGGCGGCCTTTCTTATTGCCTGATCGCCCAAACCGTGCGATTACGGCTACTAGGATGTGTCTGTAGGGGGTCACTTCCTGCGTAGTGTGTGCTTTCCATAAAAACAGCAGTCACGTTCGCAAGAAGGAGATGTGTATGACAATGAAACAACGGTTGTTTGCGCTGCTGGGGGTTTGCCTTGCCGGCTATGTGTGCATTTTTATTGCCACGTGGGCGGGAGATGCGGCGCAGGCGCGGCTGGTGCGGCTGGAGGAACTGGCTTCGCAGACGCACATGGAGGTGCTGCAGGCACGGCGGCAGGAGAAGAATTTTATCATACGCGGCGGGCAGAAGCCCAAGGATATGGTGGCGGAACACCTTGCCGCAGCCCGGGAGCGGATTCGGGAACTGGGGGTTCTCTTCCCGGAACGCAAGGCGCAGGGAGAAGCCTTGCTGCAGCGTATGGACACCTATTGGCGGGCATTTGATTCCATAAGGACCGAGGACAGGAAGGAAACGGACGAACTGATTCAGGCGGGCAGGGCGCTTGAGCCGCAGGTGGAGGAGTTCCGCGCCTCTGCCATGCAGGAATATCACGAACTCGGGGACACGCTCGGCTTTCTTCTGGCGGGAGTGGAGGCCGCGCTGGCATTGCTTACCGTGCTTGTCACGCTGTATATCATCCGGGGGCTTACCCGTTCCATGCATCTGTTGCAGGAGTATTCGTCCGGTATTGCGGGCGGCGACCTGAATCGTGTTCCCCCCGCCGGGCTTGGGGGCGAATTCGGCAAGCTGGGCGCGGACATGGCGCACATGGTGAAGCTCATCCGTGAAAGGATGGAGGCCGCAGCCGCCAGTGAACGGGAGGCGCGCGCACTGGCGGAAGAGGCCCGCTCGGCCCGGCAGGGAGCCGAGGAAAGTGCCGCCCGGGTGCAGGTGCTGCTGGACAGGATACTTGCGGTGGCCACACAGGCGCGGGGCATAGCCGAACAACTTGCCGACGCCTCGCAGGAATTATCTGTTCAGGGCGGGCAGGTGGCGCAGGGGGCGACCCTGCAGCGGGATCGCATGGCGGAAACCGCTGCAGCGGTGGTGGAAATGAATGCCTCGCTCATGGAGATAACCCGCAGCGTCTCGGATGCGGCGGGAGCCTCGCAGAGCACCTCGGACAACGCGCGGCTGGGCTCGGAGGTCGTGAGTCAGGTCAGCGCATCCATGGACGCGGTCACGCGCATCACCGAACGGCTGCGGCAGGACATGCAGACTCTGGGCAATGACGCCCGTGCCGTGGGCGATGTGATTACGGTGATTAACGAGATTGCCGACCAGACCAACCTGCTGGCGCTTAATGCCGCCATAGAAGCTGCCCGTGCGGGCGATGCGGGGCGCGGCTTTGCCGTGGTGGCTGACGAGGTGCGCAAGCTGGCCGAAAAGACCATGCAGGCCACCCGCGAGGTGGAGGAGCGTATTGCCGCCATTCAGGCTTCTTCCGGCCGCAATATGAAGGGCATGGATGAGGCCATGCGTGCGGTGGAAAGTGCCACTTCCCTTTCAGGACGTTCAGGTCAGGCTTTGCAGAGTATATTGACGCTGGCTGAGGAATCTGCCGGCAGGGTGAGCGATATAGCCACGGCCACGGAACAGCAGGCCACGGCCACCGACCAGATAGCCAGAGCCGTGGAAGAGGTGAACCGTATCGCCGCAGACACCGCGCAGGGCATGGATGAATCCGGCAGAACCATTGCACGGCTGGCCGGAATGGCCGATAAGCTCAAGGTGCTGATGCAGCAGTTGCACAACTAGTCATTGCGGCAGACGGAGGACGGCATGGTGCCGTTCACGCGGTGCACCCCCCGACAGCATGTACGACAGGGGCCGGGACCATGGTTCCGGCCCTTTTCCATTTACCCCGCCAGTCCGCACAGGACCAGAAAGGTGCGGGCGCGGGCCGAAAGTTCAGGCAGGGCGGCAGCCGCGCAGCGGGCGAGGTGGGCATCATCCGCCGCCTGAACGCTGCGGTTCACCCGGGCCAGTTCGCTGCCGGAAATCTTCATCTCCATTTTCATGTGGTTGCCCCACACATGGCCCCAGCCGGCCTCGGTGCGCGGTGCGGCGCGTCCTGCGTCCTGCCTGTGCACCACGGTGACGCGCCCGTCGTACAGCACGGAACCCCCGGCAAGCCAGACCTGAATGTCGTGTTCAAGGTCGTCTACCTGTGAGGGGGTGAAACGCACGTCAAACCCCGGCACGTCCAGCCGCTCGCACGCCGCGCGGTTGAACAGGTGGCAGCATCCCATGACCGAGAGGCAGGGGCGGCGGTAGGTGAACTGCTGCAGGTCCATGAACAGGGGCGCGTTGTTGGTGAAGCGGATGAGGTTGGTATCTGTCTGCGAAAAAAAGCGCGCCACGTACTGGATGGTGGGTATGCGGCCGGGATTCACCACACGCGGGCCGATGACCGTGGCATCCGGGTGCTCTGCGGCATCCTGCAGGAAGCAGCGCAGCCAGTCGGGGGGCAGATACACATCGTCGTCCAGAAAGGCCGTGTAGTCCGAACGGCGTGAAGACTCCAGCTGCCACAGCCAGTTGCGCGCGGCGGGTGCGCCGATGTTCACCGGCAGCTGGATGACCTCCACTGCGCGGCCCTGCGCCACGCCTGCCACGGCGGCAGAAAACTCCTCCGGGCTGAAGGCGGTGGAGCCGTTGTTCAGCAGGGCGATGTGCGCATCGCCTGTCTCACTGAGCAGCAGGCTGCGCAGGGTGTCTATGGTCACATCCAGCTTGTTCCACGTGTAGAAGAGCACGCTGGTGCGCACGGCCTCAGGCAGCGGGGGAGGCGCAGACGCCTCAAGTTCGTGCAGGCGCAGCAGCAGGTGAGTCTGCACGGGCAGGGCATCCAGCGAGCGCAGCAGCAGGCCGCGGGCAGATGCGGCATCCCCTGCAGCAGCCGCGCGTTCCGCCTTGAGATTCAGCGTAAGGGGGTTGATGAGGGCGCGGGAAAGCAGCCCCTCGCACAGCGGAGTATCCTGCGCCGCCATGGCTCCGTAAGCATAAAGGCCGCAGACCAGCGGGCCGTATTCGGAAGCGGCCATGGCGCAGGCGGCTTCTGCGAACATGTCCGCATTGCCCAGTTCCCAGAGCTTGATGACGCAGGCGTGCCGCAGGCAGGGAGATTCGTGTGACAGGGCGGTGTGCAGCAGGCGTTCCTCTTCCTGTTTCCACTCCTCGGCCTGTTCCAGTGCCTCGCCCACAAACATGTCTTCGCTGTCTTCCAGCGCCTTGTTGCAGGCCCCCAGCCACGCTGTGAATATCTCCGAGGCGGGAGCGGCGTTGGCCAACTGGTTCACCACGCCGCGCAGCACTCTGTCGAAGGGGTTGAGCAGTAGGGCCTGCCGGAGCAGCCCGGCCGCCAGTTCTAATCTTCTGTGCCGGTCCTGCGGCGGCAGCGGGTCCATGTTCTTGAGGAGTTGTTCTCCGAAAAACATGGCCAGTCCCGGCTCTGTGTATCCGTTCATGCGGTGGCTGCGCATGTAAAAGTCAAAGGCGGCGTCGTGCATGCGTGTCTGTCCTCTCCTTCGGGCTGGGCATGTTCCCCTTTCACTACACCAAAAGCCGGGCGTAAGCCAGCACACCGCCTGTCTCCGGGGCGGTTGTCTTCCCGCATGCCGCATCGGGTGCTCTTGACGCTGCGCCCCGCGACTCCTAGAGTCGGCCCATGCTGCTCTATATCCATGTTCCCTTCTGCCGAAGCAAGTGCGGGTACTGCGCCTTTCATTCCGAGGTCCCCCGGGGTGACGCCGTGCAGGTATATCTGGACGCACTGCTGCGCGAGATTGCCCTGTGGGGCGACCGGCTGGGCAGGGTGCCCGTGAGCACGGTGTTCTTCGGGGGCGGCACGCCTTCCCTGCTGCCGCACCGCGCCGTTGCCACCGTGCTGGACCGCATCCGCAAGGCCTTTGCCGTGGAGCGCGCGGCGGAGATAAGTCTGGAGGCCAACCCGGAATCCGTGGGAACCATGGATACCCTGAGCGGCCTGCTGGAGGCCGGAGTAAACCGCCTGAGCATGGGCTTTCAGAGTATGGACCCCGCCACGCTGAAACTGCTCGGCCGCCCGCACAGCGCGCGGGATGCTGTGCGCGTGTTTGAACTGGCGCGGACCCTCGGGTTCAGTAACATCAATCTGGATTTCATATGGGGGCTGCCCAACCAGCGGCTCAAGCTGTGGCTTGAAGACCTGCGCGCCATAGTCAAGCTGGGGCCGGAGCATCTTTCATGCTACGGGCTGACCGTTGAGGAGGAAACCCCCCTTGAGCGGGATGTGCGCGCGGGTAGGCTTTCACTGCCCGACGACGGGGAACAGGGGAAGATGTTCATCTACGGGGCGGAGTATCTGGAATCGCAGGGGTACCTGCATTACGAGATTTCGAACTTTGCCCGCATGGGATTCCAGTGCCGCCATAACACGGGCTACTGGGAGGGGGCGGAATATCTGGGCCTCGGCCCTGCGGCGGTTTCCACCCTCATGGGCAGGCGCTGGACCAATCCCTGCGACCTTGCGGCGTACGCAGAAGCCGTGCGCGGCGGCACGGTGGGGCACGATGCGGAAGCCCTGAGCCTGCACGAACGGGTGCAGGAACTGGTCATGCTGCGCCTGCGCACCACAAGGGGGCTGCGGGTAAAGGCCTACCGCGAGCTCACCGGGCGGGATTTCATAAAGGACAACAAGTCGCTCATTCACGCGCTGCACAGGAATCGCCTTGTCCGGCTGCGCAACGGCTATCTGAGCCTCACCCGCAACGGACTGCTGGTTTCCAACGCCATACTGGAGCGTTTTTTCAGCGAAATGGAAACACGCCTTGCCGGGCAGGCATCCGGGGCACCCGCAGGGCAGGGCACGCCATGAGAAGCGGCAGCCTGCGGTGGAACGCCCTTTTTCTCTCCGGTTTCCTGTTTCTGGTGCTCTTTCTGGCAAGCCTTATCAGCATGACCTTTCTGGGCGGCGACAGGGAGCGCATCTTCGAGACGGCGCGGCACCGGCTGGAGAGCCACGTGTGGTTTCTGGCGGAGTACACCGAACGCCTGCTCGATGTGGTGAACGGCCGTTTTGCGCATCTTTCGCGGGATATTGCCGCGCACGGGGGGCTTGCCGGGCACAGCGGGCCTGTAAACGGGGCTGACGTGTGGTCCGATGAACGGCTGGCCGACGAGGTGCAGCAGACCTTTGCCTTTCTGCCCGAACTGGCGAACATGCTGATTCTGGATGCCGGGGGCAAGGTGCGCTACGCCATGCGCCCTGACAGGGTACCGCTCATTGTTTCCCGTAACGCCGCCGGATTCGCGGCGCACAGAGACAGCCATGAGCCTTCGCGTTTTTCGGTCTTTCCGCCGGAAGGGGGGCAGCCCGGGCAGTTGTTTCTCAGCTGGCGGCTGGGAAAGGCAGACGGCGAGTTTGTGGGAGTGCTGCTGGCAGAGATTTCTCCCGTTGCTCTGTATGAGCGCTTTCGTGCGGCGCATGTGCAGCGTCCGGATGCCATGCTCCTGCTGGACCGGACCAACCGGACCATAGGAGCGTGGCGGCACCCGGAAGGCGAAGCGGCGGCGCTGTTTGACGGTGTGGGCAAGATTGCCGTGGCACCGGGAGGCATGACGCAACTGCGCGGAGAGACGGGATTCATCCTTGTGTACGGCATGCCGCGTTATCCGTTGCGTGTTGCGGCTGCCTATGAACTTTCCGGCCTGCTTGACGAATGGGAACGCCGCCGCAACTGGCTCATAGGCATGGTCATGGTCTTCAGCGCTCTGGGGCTGTGGATCACCTACATTCTCTACAGGCAGCGGCAGATGCTCAGAACCACCCGCGAGGCCCTTTCGCGGCGGGACAAGTATTACCGCACTCTGGCGGAGAATTTTCCCGTGGGCATCATCATGCTCTTTGACCGTTCGGGCCGGATAACGATTGCGGACGGGCAGGGGCTGGAGGCCGCAGGGCTGCGCAAGGCGCAGATGGAAGGCAGGCAGCCCCCGGAGTGCCTGCCGCCGGAGGTGGCATCGCAGCTTGCGCCGCACCATGCCGCCGTGCTGGAAGGCAGGCGCGCCAACTTTACGGTTTCCGTGAAAGACAGGGTGTATCATGCCCATGCCCAGCCCCTGCTGAACGACCGGGGCGAGGTGGAGGCGGGCATGACCGTGCTCACGGACGTGACCCGCCGCGAGGAATACGAAACCGCCCTGCGCAAGGCCAAGGAGGCGGCGGAGGCAGCCAGCGAACTGAAAGGGCAGTTTGTTGCCAACATCAGCCACGAACTGCGCACTCCCATAAGCGGCATCATGGGCATTACCGAGGTGGCGCTCAGCGAAGGACCGCCGGAGAAGTGGCACCGCCATTTCACCATCATCAAGAATGTCTCCGACGGGTTGCTGGGCGTGATCAACGATGTGCTGGATTTTTCGCGCATCGAGGCGGGCAAGATGACGCTGGAACGCAAGCCCTTTAACCTGCATTCGCTGCTCACGGACTGCATGGAAACCCTGCGGCTGCGGGCGGAGCAGAAGCGGCTGGGCCTGCGCATGGAGTTTGACAGCGGACTGGAGCAATGGGTGACGGGCGACCCCGGCAGGCTGCGGCAGGTGCTGGTAAACCTTATGGATAACGCCATAAAGTTTACCGAAACCGGGCAGGTGCAGGTGGAGGTGCACCGCGTGGGGAATGCTCCGGGGCGGCAGGCGGTGCTGTTTTCCATTACGGATTCGGGCATTGGCATACCGGAAGACAGGCTCGGTGATCTGTTCAACAGTTTTTCGCAGGTAGACGGCAGCCTTTCGCGCCAGCACGGAGGCAGCGGACTGGGGCTTGCCATCTGCCGTCATCTGGTTCAGCTCATGGGCGGCAGCCTGGGGGTAGAGAGCCGCAGCGGCGAAGGAAGCAGGTTCTATTTTTCCCTTTCGCTGGAAACGCGTGCCCCGGTGGAGCTTGCCGGGCTCCATGCGGCCCTGCCGCAGGGCTGCGGCGGGGCAGACGCCGCTGCACGCAAGCTGCGCATTCTGCTGGCAGAGGATAACGACCTGAATCAGGAGTTTCTTACCTATTTTCTGGAAGACCACGGGCACACCGTTCTGGTGGCGGGTAACGGGGAAGAAGCGGTGCGTCTGGTCCGGCAGGGCGGCGTGGATATTGTGCTCATGGACGTGCAGATGCCCGTGCTGAGCGGGCTGGAGGCAACGCGCATACTCCGTGAATCGCCGGAACCGTATAGCGTCATCCCCATTGTGGCGCTTACAGCACATGCCATGGCGGGCGATAGGGAACGTTTTCTGCAGGCAGGCATGGACGCCTTTGTGGGCAAGCCCGTGGACAGGGACCGGCTTTCCCGCGCACTGGACGAGGCGTGGACCGTGGCCATGAGCAGGGGATGGCGCGGAGCATGATTTTCGTCCGGAGGCGTATGGTTCTTCTTATCAGGAACCCTTCTTTGCGCTATGATGGCACCGTGTCCGGTCCCGTTTTGTGGTTGAGCGTTGGTCTTCACTCCTTCCATGCAGGCAGGTTTTTCAGTGCATAAACGCCGGAGCGCCTCGTGCGCATCTTCTGATTCCGTCGCCCCCGGCGAGCATCAAATGCCCTGCGGTTCCGACGTTCCTCCGGGGAGTTCAGGACACGAGGAGGGCGCTGCCCCCCTGCCCGATGCCGTTCATGACCCCTTGCACCCGCGCAGGGCAGCGGGAAACCGCCTGTCCGCCGCCGCGCTCCGCAGACAGGCAGATGCCGTGCGCACCCATATGGGCGGCAGGCTTGCCGAAACGATTCCCATACCGTTCATGGTGCTCAACAGGGCCCGGCAGATTGTGTATGCCAACGGGCACGCCGTGCGCTTCTTCGGCTGCGGAACAGAAGAAGAGGCACTGGGATTAAGGCCCGGAGAGCGTATATTCTGCGTGCATGCCCGTGAGTTCGGGGGCTGCGGGGAGTCGTCCGCGTGTGTTCACTGCGGAAATATACGGGCCATTTTGGGAGCAGAGGAGGACGGGGAGTCGCATTCGGAAGTGAGCCGCGTGCTCACCAAGCATCACGGACTGATCAACGCACTGAATCTGCAGGTGGACGCAGCCGGGATGGAACTGGAAGGCGAGCAGTACACCATTGTCTATCTGCGGGATATTTCGCGCGAAAAGGACAGGGAACTGCTGGAGCGGGTGTTTTTGCACGATGCGGTAAACGCCCTTGGCGGCATATCGGGCGCCATGCGGCTGCTGGGGGAGGCGGTGGATGAGAATCTGCGCGAACTGGCGCAGGCCGTGCAGGAACGCGCCTCGCTGCTCGTGCGCGAGGCCCGGTTCATGCAACTGCTGTTTTCCGCAGAATCCACAGACCTGCTGGTGATGCGGGATGTTTTTTCTGCCCGCGAAATGCTGGAAGAGCTGCGTATGCTCTACTCCACAAACGTGTTTGCGGAAGGGCGGCATCTTGTGCTTGACCCGCAGACACTTTCCGCCCCGGACATAACCCTGACCACGGACAGGGCCCTGCTGCAGCGTTCGCTGGAAAATCTGGTCAAGAATGCGCTGGAAGCCTCGCGTCCCGGGCAGACCGTGACCATGGGATACCTGCGCACGGGCGGGGCCGTGCATTTTTTTGTGAGGAGCGAGCCGTTCATTCCCCGGCATGTGCAGTTGCAGATGTTCCAGCGCACCTTCTCCACCAAGGGGCGGGGCAGGGGGCTGGGTACATACAGCGCACGGCTGTTCGTCACCAATTATCTGGGCGGCACGGTGTCGTTCGAATCCACGCCGGAAGAAGGAACCACCTTCTACGTGCGGATTCCGCTGGAATAGCCGCCGGTGTACCCGTTGTAATCCTTCCCGGCATTGCCGCCGCAGCAACAGCATGAGGGGAGAACGCGGGAATGCAATTGGGGCAGGAAGCAAGGCAGAACATATTCAGGGAGCATGTATGGAGAGCATCCGGGAATTGTACCGCATAGGCGTGGGGCCTTCTTCCAGCCATACCATGGGGCCGCGGTTCGCGGCCCGGCGGTTTCTTGAACGCACGCCCGGCGCGGTGCGTTACAGGGTGCACCTGTTCGAGAGTCTGGGTGCCACGGGCAAGGGGCACCTTACGGACGCGGCGGTGCTGGCCGTGCTGGGGGCGGACCGCACAGAGGTGGTCTGGCGCGCGGCGGAGAAGCTGCCGGAGCACCCCAACGGCATGGTTTTCGAGGCCTTGGACAGCGGGGGCAACGTGACCGATGCCGTCACCATGTACAGCGTGGGCGGCGGGGCAGTGCGCGTGGCAGGGGAGGAGGCACAGGCCCGGCAGCGGGTGTATGCCCTGCCCGGCATGGCGGAGATGATGGCGCACTGCGAAGACCGGGGCATGACCTACTGGGAGTATGTGCAGGCCTGCGAGGGCCGTGATATCTGGGATTTTTTGCGTGGTGTGTGGCAGGCCATGCAGCAAGCCGTGGACAGGGGGCTGGAAACGCAGGGTGTGCTGCCCGGTTCCATAGGGCTGCGGCGGCACGCATGGAGTTATTTCCGCCGCACACGCCTTGCCTCGCAGGACATGCAGCAGACGGGGCTGCTCACGGCGTATGCCATGGCTGTTTCGGAGGAGAACGCGGCGGGTGGGGTTATCGTCACCGCGCCTACCTGCGGAGCCAGCGGGGTGGTGCCTGCCGTGCTGCGCTATCTTATGGAGGTGCAGCAGCTTGCGGAGGGCGACATGCTGCGTGCGCTGGCCACGGCGGGACTCTTCGGCAACGTGATCAAGCACAACGGGTCCATATCCGGCGCGGAGGTGGGCTGTCAGGGCGAGGTGGGCGCGGCCTGCGCCATGGCCTGTGCCGCAGCCACGCAGCTTCTGGGCGGTTCGCTGCGGCAGATTGAGTATGCGGCGGAGATGGGGCTGGAGCATCATCTTGGGCTTACCTGCGACCCGGTGGACGGGCTGGTGCAGATTCCCTGCATAGAACGCAACGCCTGTGCCGCCACCCGCGCCCTGTCCTGCGCGCAGATGGCTATTCTTTCCGACGGCACGCACCGCATTCCCTTTGACGAGGTGGTCACCGTCATGGCCAGCACCGGGCACGACCTGCCCAGCCTGTACCGCGAAACCTCCACCGGCGGGCTGGCCCGCGCCTATGCGGGACGCAAGGGCGGCGTGGGGCGCGCCCGCTGCGCGGGATGCTCGTAGGGTGCGGCCTGTCTG
>CAYRLL010000010.1:15922-33752 GCA_964425115.1 uncultured Desulfovibrio sp.
ACCAATATCTGGCTGATATCTGACCAATATCTGAATGATTTGGCCGATATTGGGCCGATCTTTGGCCGGTAGCGGTTACGGGAACTGTTGCAGCAACTCTTCAGGTCGTCCGGGCAATGCCTGCGGAGCGGCAAGCTGGCCCAGTGTGCGCATGGCCTGCTGCATGGATTCGTTCCACACCCCGCAGCAGGAAAGGCGTATGTAGTTGCGGTACCGGTCGCGGGTGGTAAAGATGGGGCCGGGCGCGATGAGAATATCCCGCGCCTTGGCCTGATTGAACAGCCGCACGCTGTCCATGCCCTCCGGCAGGGCAACCCACAGAAAAGCGCCCCCCTCCGGGCGGGTGACCCGCGTTCCCGGCGGGAAGTGTGTCGCAAGCTGGTGGCGCACGGTCTGCATCTGGCGTTCCGTGGCGGCGCGCAGCCGTTTCAGGTGCCGCTCGTACAGCCCCTGCCCGAGAAATTCGGCAATGACCATCTGGGTGGGGGAGGGACAGCACACATTGGTGGTGGCCTTTATTTCCAGAGCCTTGGACATGAATGCGCCGGGCAGCATCCAGCCCGCCCTGTAGCCGGGGGCGATGGTTTTGGAGAACGAGGAACACAGCGTTACCGTGCCCCGCGTGTCAAACGCCTTGAACGGCGCGGGGCGCGAAGGGCCAAAGTGCACGTCGCCCGCCACATCATCCTCCACGAGGGGAATGCCCCGTTCCGCGAGCATGGATACAATTTCGCGCTTGGCTGCGTCCGGCATGAGCGCGCCGTCCGGATTGTTGAAGTTGGCGGAGAGAATGCACGCCGCCACGGAATATTTGCTTATGGCTTCGCGCAGGGCGGCGGGAGAAACCCCGTGCTCCGGGCTGGACGGCACCTCGATGGCACGCAGCCCCAGATTTTCCAGCAACTGGATGAAGCAGAAATACGTGGGCGACTGGATGACCACGTTGTCGCCGGGGCGGGTGAGGCAGCGCAGGGTGATGTACAGCGCTTCCATGGCTCCGGCGGTGACGAGCACATCGTCCGCTTCCGCCCGCAGCCCGCATTGCTGCGCCCGCCACGCTATCTGCCTGCGCAGGTGTTCGTTGCCCTGAATGACCTCGTACGCCAGCGCCTGACCGGGGGAAAAACGCAGCACATCCTGCATGATCCGCGCGAGAGCCTTGCCCGGAAGCAGCGCGGGGTCCGGGCTTACACAGCCAAAGGAGACCATGCGCGTGTTGCCCACCGCTTCCAGCACCTTCTGTATGAGCCGGGTGCGGTTCTCTTCACCTGTCCCGCTGCCATCCGCCCCGTTGCCGTCCGCCCCGCTGCGATCTGGTGCGCTGCCGCCCAATCCGGGCCTGTCAGCAGGTTTGCAGGGAGCGTCGGGACCGGAAATGGCGCGTTGCGCCGCAGGGAGCGGCAGGCGGGAGACTGTGTTGCGTACAAAGAACCCCGAGCGGGGACGCGCCTCCACAATGCCCTTGCGCTCCAGTTCCATGTAGGCATGGTTGGCGGTGGCAAGGCTTACGCCCATGCTCGTGCATACGGACCGCAGCGAGGGCAGCCTGTCGCCGGGATTATACCGGCCCGATTCGATCATGGCGAGCACCTGCCGTTCCACATGATGATAGCGGAACGGCTCGCCGTCCGTGGCGGAGTGGGGTGGGAGCGGGCGGGGATGCCGGGCTTCGCGGTGTGCAGACATGGCAGTGGTGGCCTTTCCGCAAGGGGCGGAAAATCTGTTGTGATTGAATTTTCGTATTTCTGTGTCTGTTATGGTGACAGTTTTCGGGGTTTACTGCAAGCCGTAACCCCGGTACCACCGACACAAACGCAGCAGAGGACGCAGATGGCAGCACACACAGGCCGGCAGGCGCAGGCCGCCGGTTCATCGGAAATGGTTTCCCCGAATACGGCTTCACAAAACGCGGCTATTCCGGATGCGGGCTCTCCGGGCGGGGCTGCCGCTGTAGCGGCTTCCGGTATGGATACAGGGTTTTCCGGTGCGCACCCCGGCACGCACCCCGGACTGCTGGCGGATACGCTTTCGGGCATGCGGCAGGCGCTGCCCATCGTCATGGGCTACCTGCCCGTGGGGTTCGCCTACGGCGTGCTTGCCCGCAAGGTCGGGCTTTCCGAATGGAATACCATTCTCATGTCCGTGCTGGTCTACGCGGGGTCTGCGCAGTTCATTGCGGTGAGCCTGCTGGCGGCTTCTGTTTCGCCGCTTTCGGTGGTGCTGACCACCTTTGTGGTGAACCTGCGCCACCTGCTCATGGCGGCAGCGCTGGCTCCGTATCTGCGGGGCTGGTCGCGGCTGCGGCAGGCGCTGTTTGCCTTTGAACTGACGGATGAATCCTTTGCCATGCACACCCGCCGTTTTGCGGAAGGACGCACAGGCGCGGCAGAAACGTATGCCCTGAACGCCACGGCGCAGTCTTCATGGATAGCGGGCGCGGTGCTGGGCGTGTTTTCCAGCAACCTCATAGGAGACGTGAAGCCGCTGGGGCTGGACTACGCCCTTGCCGCCATGTTCATAGCCCTGCTGGTGGGGCAGGTGCGCACAAACATGCATGTGCTGGTGGGGCTGGCATCGGCTGCCCTTTCCGTGGGTTTCATGCTGGCGGGCGCGGGGCAGTGGAACGTGATTCTGGCAACCGTGTGCGGTGCCACGCTGGGCACCGTGCTCTGCTGCCGCGAAAAAAAGGGGGCGTAATATGCAGTATTCCGACGCGCTTGTGCTGTTGATCATAGCGGGCATGGCCGTGGTAACCTATCTGCCGCGCGTGCTGCCCATATGGGCGCTTTCCTCGCGGGAGCTGCCCCCTGTGGCGGTGCGCTGGCTGGGCTACGTGCCCACCGCCATTCTCAGTGCGTTGCTGGCACCCGCCCTGCTGGTGCAGGACGGTGCGGTGGCGCTGAACACGGGCAACCTTTCGCTGCTGGCGGCGGTGCCCACCTTTCTGGTGGCGTGGCGCACCCGCAGCTTTTTCGGCACCGTGGCCGTGGGCATGGTCTGCGTGGCAGCGGGGCGGTATTTCGGCTGGCAGTAGCGGAGGCGGCTACCCGTCCAGCAGGGCGGGCAGGCGCAGGTCTGTGGCGAGCATGTCCGTGAGCTTGCGGTGCCCTGCGGGGAGGGTGTAGTCCGCAAGTTCCCCGAATCGCACCCAGCGGTGGTCGGTGGCGGCGTGCAGCACCGGGGCGGGGGATGCGCCGCTGCGCAGGCGCAGGAAAAAGCAGTGCAGGGTCACGCGATAGGTGGTGTAGCCGTGGTGGATGACGGTTATCTTGCCCGCGTGTTCCACCGGAAATTCCATTTCTTCCATGAACTCGCGTTGCACCGTCCCTTCGGGTGTTTCACCCGGTTCCACACAGCCGCCGGGAAACTCCCAGAACCCCGCCCATACCCCGTGGTCCGGTCGTTTCTGGATGAATATGCGGCCTTGATGCACCAGCACCCCAGTGGCCACATCGATATGACTGACGGGTTTGCGGGCTGCCGGAACGGGACGTTCATGCACTATGCCCAGATGGTGCGCCTCGCACCAGCGGCGGACCGGGCAAGCCTCGCAGCGGGCCTTTTTGGAGCAGACCAGCGCTCCCAGTTCCATCATGGCCTGATTGAACTCCCGCGCCCTGCCGGAGGGCAGCAGCGCCTGCGCGGTTGCCCGCACAAAGGCCATGTTTTCTTTCTGCTTCACGGGGGTGTCTATGTCGCACACGCGGGCAAGCACGCGTTCCACGTTGGCATCCACGCACGCCACATCCTGCCGGAAGGCAATGGAGGCGATGGCGGCTGCCGTGTAGTCGCCTATGCCGGGCAGGGCGCGGATATGCTCCAGACGGCCGGGAAATTCCCCCGCGTGCTCCCGCACGATAATGCGTGCCGCCCTGTGCAGATTGCGCACCCGGGAATAGTAGCCCAGCCCCTCCCAGAGTTTGAGCACGGTTTCTTCGTCCGCATCTGCCACGTCGGCTATGCCCGGCAGGCGGTCCATCCAGCGCAGGAAGTACTCCACCCCCCGCTCCATCTGGGTTTGCTGGAGCATGATCTCGGATATCCATACCTGATAGGGCGTGTAGTCCCGCCGCCACGGCAGGGGGCGCTTGTGTTGCGAAAACCAAAGGAGCAGAGAGTCCGCAAAGGCGGCGTGGTCGTGGGAATGCAGCATGGGGAGTGTGTAGCCTCTTGCGGGGCGGAGGACAAGCGGTTGCAGAATGTAGTGGATTTTCATCAACACGCCATGTATTTTGAGAGCATGCCACCATATTGATTGCCATTATCAATCTGGATTCCGGGGGGAGGCCAAGGAGTGAGCTATGGGGGAGCCCAAGCCGTGCGCCAGTTGCGGCGGCAGATCTGCGCTGCTGCGATTTGACGGCGTGTACTATTTTCTTTCCTGCGAACAGTGTGAAAAAAGCGGCCCGCGGGCCGATGCCCCGGAAGATGCGGTGAGCCTGTGGAACAGCCGCGGTGCCACCATGTTCCATTACGGCGAGGACCTGCGGCGGGTGCGCATTGTCCGGCGCATGGAGTGCGAAGGCGGGCATAACGGCAGGCGCGATGACCGCTGCGCCGTGAACATTCCCATGGTGCTTGCCGTGGGAGGTGAGCGCGGACGCCGGGTTACGGGCGTGCTGCGCAACGTTTCGCATTTCGGGGCGTTCATGGAGCTGACGGGGGGCGACCTGAGCGCTGTTCCTGTGGACATACAGGATGTCCGCGACATGGAGACATTTTTGTTCTTCAAGTTTCCTAAAAATCTGACAGAACTGGCCATGCGCGGCAGCAACGGTGACGGTGCCGCCCTGCGGCGCAAGCTGGACGCGGTGCAGAAGCTGCGGTTCAGCCCGCGCCACGTATCCCAGAAACGGGACGTGGTGGGTATGGGCGGATGCTTTGTCAAACCGCAGGGCGAGGATCTGGACATGCTGGCAACGCTGGTACGCTGCGCCGCCGAGCAGGGCGATGCCGCTTCCGGCACACGTCGCCCGTGATCTTGCAGGGTTCCGGTGCGTCCGGCAGCGTGAAATGAGTATGCCGCAGGCGTGTGCGGATAGATGGTCGCGTCAGCGGCGTTCCGGAATATATGAGAAAATTCCGCACCATGAAGGACGACAGACCGGATGAATCACTTGAAAACACCAGCGGCGCCGGAAGGCCGTAAGGAGCCTGTGAGGGTTCCGGAAGGAGAGGAACCGGCAGGCAACGTGCGGTTTGCGGATGCGGCGGCACTGTGGTTGCGGGTGGGGCTGTTCAGCTTCGGCGGTCCTGCGGGGCAGATAGCCATGATGTACCGCATGGTGGTGGAAGAGCGCAGGTGGGTAAGCAACGGGCGTTTCCTGCACGCCCTGAACTACTGCAACCTGCTGCCGGGACCGGAGGCGCAGCAACTGGCCACGTATGTGGGCTGGCTGCTGCACGGCACGCGGGGCGGACTGGTGGCGGGCACGCTGTTCATATTGCCGGGATTTCTGGTGGTGCTGGCCCTTTCCGCCCTGTACGCGGCCTTCAGTCAGGTGCCCGCCGTGGAGGCGCTGTTCTGGGGACTTAAGCCCGCTGTGCTGGCCGTGGTGGTCATGGCACTCATGCGCATCGGAACCAAGGCGTTGGTGGGGGCGTATGCGTGGGCCCTTGCCTTCGGGGCGTTTCTGGCGCTGTTTGTGTTCGGGGTGCCCTTCCCTCTGGTGGTGCTGCTGGCAGGTCTTCTGGGCTGGGCGCGTCATCAGATAGGGGCAATAGGGGCTAAAGGGACGGGGGTACCCGCCTCTTCCGCCTCCTCCGCCTCCTCGGGCCCTTCCGGCACACAGGACGAGGATGCAGAACCCGTCAACGGCCGGGAGCATGCCGCACCGACACTGCGTGGCAGCCTGCGGGTGCTGGCAACGTGGCTCACCCTATGGCTTGGCCCCGTGTTTCTGCTGCTGGCTGTGCTGGGGCCGGAGAACGTGTACGCGCGCATCGCGGTCTTTTTCAGCAAGATGGCGGTGGTGAGCTTCGGCGGTGCCTATGCGGTGCTTGCCTACGTGGCGCAGGCGGCGGTGGCGGATTTCGGCTGGCTTTCGGCAGAAGATATGCTCAACGGTCTGGGGCTGGCAGAAAGCACACCCGGCCCCCTTATTCTGGTGCTGGAATACGTGGGCTATCTGGCGGCCTACCGCAACGCGGGCGCTCTGCCCCCGTCCGTGGCGGGCGCACTGGGCGCCGCGCTGGCCGTGTGGGTGACCTTTACCCCATGCTTCATGTGGATATTTCTGGGAGCCCCCTTCATTGAGCGGCTGCGAAGGGTCCGCGCCCTTTCCGCCGCGCTTTCCGGCATAACGGCCTCTGTGGTGGGCGTGATATTCAACCTTGCGCTGTGGTTTGCCCTGCATTCCATGTTCGGCAGGGTGGGTACTCTGGCTTTTCCGGGCGGCAGCCTGCCCGTGCCGGATATATCCACGGCAGACGTGCCCGCGCTGGTGCTGGCTTTTGCAGCCTTTGTGGCCCTGCACCGCCTGCGGCTGGGCATGATACCCGTGCTGGCGGGGTGTGCCGCGGCCGGTATGCTCTGGCGGCTGGCGCTGTAAATCCCGATTCAAAACAGATTCAGGCCGCAGCCTGACAGGATTCATGAGGCGGGAAGCAGCCCCATATCGGCCAGCATGGCCATATCTGCCGCCATGTCCCTGCCCGAGGTGGTGAGATAGTTGCCTGTCATCAGCCCGTTGGCCCCTGCCATGAACACCCATGACTGATAGTCCCCCAGCGTTGTCTCGCGTCCGCCCGCCACAAGAATGTCCCTGTCCGGCAGGATGAAGCGGAACAGTGCCAGCGCGGCAAGAGCCTCGAAGGGGTGCAGAGTGGGCCGGTCTGCCAGCCGGGTACCCGCGATGGGGTTGAGAAAGTTCACCGGAACCGAATGCACGCCCAGATCGCGCAGGGTGAACGCCAGTTCCACCCGCTGCGCCGGGCTTTCGCCCAGTCCCAGAATACCGCCGCTGCACACCCGGAATCCGGCGTCCAGCGCGTGCCGCACGGTTGTCACATCATCTTCGTACGGGTGTGTGGTGCAGATGTGCGGAAAAAAGCTGCGCGCGGTCTCCAGATTATGATGGTAGCTGGAAAAGCCCGCCTGCCGCAGCCGTGCCGCCCGGTCCGGGGTAAGCTGCCCCAGCGAGGCACACAGCCCCAGCCCTGTACGGGTGATAATGCGCTGCGCGGCCTCGCACAGGCTGTCCAGTTCCCTGTCTGTCACGGTGTTGCCGCTGGTGACAATGCCGTAACGGTCTGCCCCTGCATCTGCCAGTTGCATGGCTCGGTCCATAAGGTCCTGATTGCTGAGCAGGGGGTAGACGGCAACCCCGGTGGCATGGTGCGCGGACTGGGCGCAGAAGGCGCAGTTCTCTGAACAACGGCCGGACTTGGCGTTTATGATGCCGCAGGTAAAGGCGGCGTTGCCACGGCAGGCAGCGGCTATGCGCCGTGCTCCGCCCACAAGATCCATGGCGGCTGAGCGCGGCAGGGCAGCCAGCGCAAGAGCCTCTTCCTCTGTAAGGCGGGCCTGCGCCGGGTGGGCGGCGCGCACTATGCGCTGCGCGAGGCCGTGGATGAATTCTGCGTGGTCGGTACCGGGTGCGTGCATGCTGCTTCCTGTGAAAAAAAGTATCCTGCCCTGCAGGCATTTGTGCGGTATACCGGAACGGGCATCTTGTAAACCGCCGCCTTCCTGTGCCTGCTGATTGTGGCCCGTGAAGGGGTTGCTTCTTCACAAGTCCCGCCAAGTGGCGTATGTATCCTAGAATGGCAGAAGACTCCTCCTGTGGTTTTGTTGGCGACTCACGCAGTGTTCTGTTTTCAGTGTAACTCCGGCAGTGCAAAGTATGGCAACTTTTCGCCCATCCACCCCCGTTTTCATCAATATTTCCCTGCTGGCCGTTGTAACCACGGTGCTTCTGCTCTTCGGGGGGGCGGATTATCTGCGTGTAAAAAAGCAATATTACAACGAGCTTGTATTGCACATAGAACAGACAACGGAGCAGATGGCCGCCAGTCTGGCGCTCACGCTGTGGAATTTTCAGGATGACCAGACCCGCACCATCGTGGAAAACGGGTTCATGCAGCGGGAGATTCAGGCCATTCTGGTGACGGATACCCTTTCCGGCAGGGTGGTGAGCGGCGGTGTGCGCGCCCCGGACGGCAGCGTGCGTGCGGTGGGAACGCTGGAAAGTGAGTTTGGAGGGAGTGGCGTACGGACTAATGGTCAGCCAGAAACAAAGGCAGATGCAGCACCAGACGGGCGTGCGGGCGAAAGGCCCGAAACAGGCATGGATGGTGCCGGAACCGGGCGGATTGTCAGGGCCGAGCGGAGCATAGTACTGCACGGGCGGGTGCTGGGGACCATTGCCGTGCAGGGCACCACCGCTCCCGCCGATGCACGGGCGGCGGCCTCGCTGCGGCGTATCGCTGTGTCCATCATAACACTGGACCTGCTCATTTTTCTGCTGCTCAACAGTATTCTGAAGCGTTTCATCAGCACACCGCTCAGGCGCATCGAGAATTTTGCCCGCACCGTGAGCATGAGCGACGGGGTTTCCGCCACCGCGCCAGATGACGCCTTTCTGCAGGAAATGAACAGCCTGCGCCAGTCCATGGTCATCATGGTCTCCCGGCTGCAGAGCCAGTACGACGCCTTGCGGCTGGCGCATACATTCATTCAGGAAATTCTGGACTCCATGCCTTCCATCGTCATCGGCGTGGAACCGGGGCAGGGAGATGCGTTCAGGGTCACCCACTGCAACAAGGCGGCACAACAGGCAACCGGGCTTGATGCAGGCGCATTGGTGGGCGCAGACCTGTATACGGTTCTGCCCCGCATGGCGGCATACGCTCCGGTCATACAATCGGCCATGCGCGAGGGGCGGGCGGTTTCCCTTGTCAATCAGCCTGTACAGGGAGAAGGGCCGAAGCAGGAGAGCGTGCATTCTGCGCAGGGCGGAACGGGAAAACGGCTGGAGACGGTCATGGTCTTTCCGGTCTCCGTGGGTACGGTGGGGAGCGTGGTCATACGGCTGGATGATGTGACCGAGCAGGCGCGCATGGAGGAGCTTATCCTTCAGACCGAAAAAATGATGTCTGTGGGCGGGCTGGCGGCGGGCATGGCGCACGAGATCAATAATCCGCTGGCGGGCATTCTGCTCGGGGTGCAGAATATCCAGCGGCGTTTCTCACCGGACCTGCCCGCCAATGAAGCAGCGGCACTGAGCAACGGATGCCATCTGGATGCCATGCACGGCTATATGCGGGACAGGGGCATAACCGGGTTGCTGCAGGGCATACGGGAATCCGGCGAACGTGCGGCCCGTATTGTCAGCAATATGCTGAGCTTTGCACGGCAGAGTCAGGACAGCCACACCACGGTGTGTCTGGATACCCTGCTGGACAAGTGCATAGAGCTTGCCTCCACCGACTATGACCTGAAGAAGAAATACGATTTCAAGAGCATACACATTACCAGAGAATATGCATCCGATGTGCCGGAGGTGCTCTGCTCCCCGCAGGAGATAGAGCAGGTGGTGCTGAACCTGCTGCGTAACGCCGCACAGGCCCTTTTCAGGGAGGCGGCTGCGGATGAGGGGCGCGTGCCGCGTATAGCCATACGGCTGTACCAAGACAACGGCAATGCCGTGATAGAGGTGGAAGACAACGGGCCCGGTGTGCCGGAAGAGAGCTTCCGGCAGGTGTTCGAGCCGTTTTTCACCACCAAGCAGCCGGGAGAGGGAACCGGGCTCGGGCTTTCCGTTTCCTATTTCATCATTACCCGCAACCACGGGGGCAGCATATGGCTGGATACGGAATACCGGGGCGGGGCGCGGTTCTGCATCCGGCTGCCCGGCGTAGGGGCGGCGTGCGCGGGAACGGAAGAGAACTCCGGTACGGACAACCCGGAACAGGCACCCGAGCAGGGCACTTCTTAGAAGGCTCAGGGAGCCTTTCCGGTTACAGGGCCTGCCGCCTCCATGCGTTTCTGCATGCTGTACAGCAGTGAATCCAGACGCTGTTCGCCGCGCAGAAAGGCGGCAAAAAGGCCCAGTCCTGCATCGGCGGTAACCGGCGGTACAGTGAGGTCGTAGGCGAACTGCCAGTTTTCCGCATGCTGCACAATGGTTGCCAGGCGCCGCTTGAGCGGAGAGTAGAAGTCCTGCGGCACAAGGGCGCTGGGGGCCAGCGCGCCTGAACCCAGACTCATGACCTGCTGCAGTTCCGTATCCGCAAAATAGGTCAGCACCTGCCGCATGTCCTGTTCATGCCCATGTGCCGCCATGACCAGAACATCTATGGGGCCTACGGCCACGAGCGGCACTCCCGGCTCTATGGCGGGAAAGATGAAGAAGTCGTAATCCTCCCCTTCCTTCCATCCAAGCTGGTCGCCGTAATAGCCCATGATCCACGTGCCCATGAGGGTCATGCCTGCCCTGCCTTCGCGCACCTCGCGCGCGGCATCGGCCCAGTCCGCCGTTTCCGTGACGGGGCTGAAGTACCCTGCGTCCAGCAGCTGTCTCCACAGGGTAAAGGCTCTTACCACCTCGCTGTCCGTATAGGCGGCCCTGCCCTGCATCAGGCGTTGCCGGTATTCAGGCCCGGCTGTGCGCAGGAGCAGGTAATCGAACCAGAACTGCGCGGGCCATTGCTCCCGGTTGCCCAGTGCCAGAGGGGCCACTCCGGCGGCGCGCAGCTTCCCGCACACCGCAAGAAACTGTTCCCACGTTGCGGGCGGTTCAAGGCCAAGGGCGGCAAACCTTTTGGCGTCATAGAAAAAACCCACAAGGTGCTGAGTAACCGGAATGGCGTATTTTCTGCCGTTGTAGGTGCAGGCCTGCGCCACGGTTGCGGGAAACACGGCAGAGAGATTGGCGGTATCCCACACCGCGTCCACGGGGGCCAGCTGCCCGGCATCGATAAGCGACTGCGTGCGCGCCCCGGCCCAGTAACTGAAGATGTCCGGCCCGTTGCCCGAGGCCAGCATGCCCCGTATGGCGGTTTTAAAGGATTCGTGCTCCATGCCCACGGCTTTGACAGGGATGGCGGGAGTGCGTGCGTTGTAGGCATCCACCATGTCGGAGACACCCCCGGCCAGTGAGCCGGTCCAGTAGTGCAGCAGGGTGATGGGATGCTCCGCCCGTGCGGTGTGCGCAGGCATGGCAAACAGTGCACACACGCAGAGCAGCAGGCAGGCTGCCGTGTGGCTGGCGAAGTGCCGGTATGTGCCCGGAGAGTTGTGGATCATTGCCTGCTCCGCTATGCCGCAATCTGTTCTGCCGGAAGGGGCGGCCTCCGCATCGCCGGATGCGGAGGCCGTTTTGTTTACGGTTCCATTAATGCATAGAACATGCGCGAAGGCAACGCCGTGTTGCGGAATCGCTGAAAAAATCAGGCGGTTCTGCTTATTTTCCGAACGGGCACTTGGGAAAGGTGCATGCCTTGCACTGCAGGCAGAAGCCACCTTCGCCGTAGCGTGCCAGTTCCTTGCGGGTGATGGAGTCACTTGCGAGCAGGCGCGGGAGCAGCAGGTCAAACCCGGTGGTCTTGAAGAACAGGGCGCAGGCCGGCACGCCAATGACCTGCGCCGTGCCTATGCGGCCCAGCAGGGTCATGGTTCCGGGCAGCACGGGAACGCCGTAAAGCACGTCCGTGAGCCCCGCGTCTTCCAGCGCGGGCAGGGTTACGTCGTCCGGATCCACGGAAAGGCCGGCCGTGGTGACAATGAGGTCGGCCCCGCCGTCCAGCAGGCTGCGCACGCCGTCTGCTATCATGGTGCGGTCGTCCGGCACGATGAGCGAGCCGGAGACTGACGAGCCCAGCGCCTCCACCTTGTTGGTGATGATGGGCGCAAACTTGTCCTGAATGATGCCCTTGAAGACCTCTGTGCCCGTGACCAGAATGCCCACCCGCGCCTTGCGCAGCGGCAGGACGCGCAGCAGGGGTTCATGTCCCAGCGCAGCCATGGCGCGGCTGAAGTGGTCGCGGGAAATGTACAGGGGAATGGCCCGGCACCCTGCCACATCCTTGCCGCCGTCCACCAGCGAGGCGGACTGCCGTGTGGCAAGCATGACGTTGGGGCAGAGGTTGAAGCGTTCCAGAGCGTCAAGGTCTATGGAAAGCAGACCGTCATGGGCGGCGCGGAAGTTGATTTTGCCCTCGGCGGGAGGCAGGTCGTATTCAATGCCCTCTCCCGCCATGCGGGCGGCAAAGGCTGCCACGGCATCGTTTTCGTGCACCCATTCGTCGCCGGGCGTCTGGTCTTCCACATGCACGCGGAAGCGGCCCATCTGCTGCAGACGGCACACATCGCCCACCGAAAGTTCCTGCCCGGCGCGGAAGGCGGGTTCCTTGGTCTCGCCGGGAATAATCTGGGTCATGTCGTGCAGGGCTTTCTGGCCCACGGCCTCTTCGGCGGAAACGGCGCGCAGGGCGGGGCGCGAAAGCACGCCGTCCGTGCAGGCTGCGCCGGCCGGTGATGCGCCGGTATACGTGTTCCCGTGCACAACGCTGTAAGGCGCTTCGCCCTGACAGCCCCGGCAGATGGCTCCGTCCGTCAGCGGATATGCCTCGCGGCATACCGGACATTCGGAAATGGCACTCATGTGCGAGTGGCCAAGGTATTTGGAGCGGATGGCAATCTGCTGCACCGAACAGATGGTGGCTCCGGCTGCTTCGATCTCCGCGAACAGTTTTTCCGTGTCCTGTTCCTTCTTGGGCTTAAGTTTCATGAACCAGCCGTGGATTTCCGGCCATGCCTTAAGCTTTTCGGAGTCCACATACACGCGCCAGCCTTCGCCGGTAAATTTGTCGTACAGCGAAAGGGCGTAGCGGCCCAGATTGAGCACCTTCATCCACTGGTTGCCGGTGGAACACAGGGTCAGCAACTGCACGGCGTCCGGCAGGCATTTGGATGTTTCCACCATGGCCTCGAAAAGAGTGCCTTCCGGAAGCCGGACCCGGGCTTCCTCCACCATGTAGCCGCCGATGAGAAGGCCGGGGGCCGGATAGCCGTGGAACCCGGCAGCCAATTGCTTGAATTCTTCAAAGGTGTAGTTTCCGATGTTCATAGCATCCTGCGCTGTAAGAAGATGCCCGCAAGCACGTGCGGGAGGCGAAGCCGGAGCGGAGCCGGAGATGAACCTGTGACTTTCGGGGAGTATAGGGCGGATGAGGCGATAAAGTCACGCATTGAATATATTGTGCTTTTTTAAACAAGATGGAGAGTGGTGCCGCATACGGCAAATGCTGCCGGCCCTGTATGGGGTCCGGGGCGGCCTGTGCACCGCCCCGGATTGTGTGTGATGCCGGTCTGTGGGTAATGCCGGACTGGGTGTAATGGAGGACAGGTGCGTTATGTCAGTACACGCCGCCCATATGCGTGGCCGTGTGAACGGTGTCCGCAAAAAAGGCCGCGCGTCCTGCCAGTTCTCCCGCCAGTGCGAGCAGGGGCAGCCAGCGGGGGATGAAACCGGTTTTTGTCGCTACGGCAAGGCATGCCGCCATAATGACAATGTGCACCCAGTAGAGGCCCGAGCCCAGCCATGCAAGCCCGGTCTGGCGCATGACCTCGCCGCCGGAGAGCCAGATGCAGGGTGCGGCAAGGCTGACCACCAGCCCCACCACAAGAGCCGTGCTGAAGATGCGCCGGAGCAGCGGCTGTGCGGATGATGCCGCGAACCAGCTGATGAACCCGGCACCCAGCACCACGGCGGAGATGACAAAGAAGATGGTGGGCAGGGCGTTGTTCACGGCGGGCAGGGCTGCCGGCGCGTAGGTCATGCCGGATGCCAGAAGCAGCACAAGCCCTGTGGCGGCACTGGCATAAACCAGCGCGGCGGACTGATTCGCACGGATGGCGGCTGCGGCCAGCACCGCAAAGACGCCAGCGGCCAGCACCTCGCGGCTGAGCCACGCCTTTTCCAGATGCGCCAGAGCGCGGAAGGATTCCAGCGGATGACCAAGATGGAACAGTGAGGCGAGCACGCCCACGACCATGAGAGCCGTGGCGGCTGCCCAGCCCTTGGCAATGTTGGCGCCCTGCCCGGACTGCGGGCCGGTTGCCAGAAGCGCGGCGCTCATGAGCGCTATGCCCACGGATGCCTGCGAGAGCACCGTGAACAGGACCAGCGGTATTTCCATGGATTGCATGTGACTACCTCCTCACCATTGTCGGTGCTTTGGGCAGGATGAACCGTGTGGTGGGGTTCACCTTGGTGTTCTTGGGGAATCCGGGGGGGAACTGCACTTCGTTGCCCGGTTCCAGCGTGTTCAGGTCTACCAGCCGTATGGCCTGAACGGGGCAGCTCTGCACACAGGCGGGCTCAAGGCCCGCATCCAGCCGCTCGTGGCACAGGCTGCACTTTTCCGCCCGTTTCTCCACGGGGTTGTAGACAGGCGCTCCGTAGGGACAGGAGCGTATGCAGTTGCCGCAGCCTATGCACCGTTCCTGATGGTGCACCACCACGCCGTCCTCTTCGCGTTTGGTATAGGCCCGTGCAGGGCACACGTTCAGGCAGGCGGGGTTTTCACAGTGGTTGCAGGCCAGCGAGAAAAAGGCCCGCTCCCTGTGAGGATATATTTCCTCATGCAGCGGGTAGACATGCCGCCAGACCACTCCCTTTTCATGCCGGTAGTAGTTGCGGCACGCCATGGCGCAGGTAAAGCAGCCTATGCAGCGCTCGGAATCCACCAGAAAGGCGTATTGCTTGTTCATTGTCCACTCTCCTTAAAGCTTTTCCACATTGGCGAACTGGTCGTGCAGGGCTACGCCCGGTGCCCCGGTCTTGAAGGCGCCCATGTCGGATGCCTCGTCGTCCACCAGATTCTGCACGTTGAATGTGGATTCCGGCCCGAACCACGCCTCGTACATGAGCAGGCAGTCCTTTGCCACGTTGCGGGTAAGCTTGACGCGGCTGCGCACCTCGCCCACCTTGTTGAAGACGCGCACGGTGTCCAGGTCGGCAATGCCTTTTTCGCGGGCCGCATCGGGATGCATGTAGATGAACGGTTCCTTGTTGTACTCCTTCATCCAGTCCAGATTGATGAACTGCGAATGCAGACCGAACTGGGTGTGCGGTGTCAGCACGCGGAACACGTCATAGGGCTTGCGGCCTTCCTTGTAGACGGGCAGGGCCGCGTGGCCGTTCTGCTCGCACAGCTCGGACCTGAACTCGTATTTGCCGGAAGGCGTTCCAAAGGCCTTGTCGTGCCACGATGCGCTGGAGGCCATACGGGCCTTGACGGGGCCGTTGCGCAGGTCTGTCCAGTGCGAGATGCCAAAGGTGTCGTAGATGCCCTGATTGAACTCTTTCTCCAGCCATTCGCGGGTGTCTATCTCCTGCGGGAAGGTGCAGGAACCGGGGGAAAGCTCGTTCATCTTCCTGGAGAGCAGGGCCGCTATTTCGATGTTGGACTTGGTTTCGAACATGGGCGTTATGGCCTGTTCGTTCAGCCCCATCCAGTAGTGCCAGTAGGAGACGTTCACCGTCCATTCCTCGAACAGGGTGGTCACGGGAAGCACGATGTCGGAATTGCTCACGGTTTCGGTGAAGAACTGTTCCACGGAAACCACCAGATCCAGCGTATCAAAGGCCTTTTCGAGCTTGGGCCGGTCGAAGTCCTGCGCGAAGGGGTTCTTGCAGGAAACCCAGAGCATGCGGATGGCGGGGTCCTTGGTGTCCAGTATGGCCTGCGCGGTCTTGTTGATGTTAACCGTGCGGTCGGTGTAGCTGGCGGCTGCTTCTTCCTTGGTGAAGTCGAAGTCGCCCTTGGGCCCGCCGCCGCCCACAAAGCCTACCGATCCTTCGGGCTGCTTCTGGAGCAGGGCGTGGTAGTTAAAGCCCCACGTGCGCAGATGGCCGTAGCGTGCGCCGCCGCCTTCCTTGCCCACGTTGCCGGTCATGGCCACCAGCGCATCCACGGCGCGCACGGATGCGCCGCCGTTGGTATGCCGCTGCATGCCGTAGCCTATCCAGATGGTGGCCGGGTCTGCCGTGGCAAACTCTTCCGCCACCTCGCGTATCTGCTGCGCGGGAATACCGCTGTGCTCCGCCGCCCACTCCACGGTCACGTTGGCACGCAGGTAGTCGGCAAATTCGTTGAATCCCACGGAATGGTTGTTCACAAAGTCGCGGTCCACAAGGCCCGCATCAAGAATGTGGCGGGCCATGCCCAGTGCCAGCGCGCCGTCGCTGGAAGTCTCCGGCTGCCAGAACACGTCGCCCTTGGCGGCGGTCTGCGTGAACACGGGGTCTATGACCACCACCTTGGCTCCGCGCCGCTTGGCTTCCATCACGTACTTCATGGAATGCACGGAGCACCACGCAGGGTTAGCGCCCCAGATGATGATGTAGCGCGCCTTGACCATATCTTCCGGGTCGTTGCACCACATGTCGCCCAGATCGTAATTCTGGGCGTCTATGCCTGCGGGCCAGCAGGGCGTGCCTACAAACCGCGTGGTGTAGCCGAGGGAGGACATCATGCCCTCCACGCCGTAGTTGGTAATGCCGAAGTTGCCGGAATATTTGGTCAGGCCAAGCCCCAGCAGGCTGCCATCCTGTTCCTTCAGTTCCAGCACTTTGCGGGCTATGCGGTCCATGGCTTCGTCCCACGTTACGCGGCGCCAGTTGCCGGTGCGGCGTCCGTCCTGCACCATGGGGTATTTGATGCGGTCGGGGCTGTAGACACGGCGGGGATAGGCATAGCCCTTCACGCACAGGCCGCCGTCCGTGAAGGTGGATTCCTGTGCTCCCTCTATGAACTTGACCACTCCGTCCTGCACGTAGGTTTTAATGGAACAGGTGTCATAACAGTTACGCGGACAGGCATTGCGGAATACCTGATACTCCTGCTCCGAAAATGCCGCGGCCTGCGCGGGGTGCGGCATGAGGAAACGGCAGGGCAGCAGGGCCGCTGCACCTGCTGCGGAGATTCCCTGCAGGAATCTGCGCCTGCTCAGACCACTTTTCTTTTCCGTCATGGCTACTCCTCCTTGGAGTTGGTGTTCTGGGAATGCGGGCTTGATGCCGCCATGCTTCGGGTTTCTTCGTCCAGCCACGCGGCGAGCGTGTCTACGGCCAGCGTGACGGGACACGCCGTGCGTTCCGGGCTTCCGGGCACGCCTCCGGCTGCGCCGGAAGGCAGGTTGGCCCGCACTGCCTGAATGAAACGGGGCAACCAGCAGGCCATGTGATCGGTGATGAAGGCCGCGTGCGGTTCTGCAGGGCAGGATGAGGACGCCCCTGCGAGCGTGCGCAGGGCGAGCACGGCGTCCAGCTCAAAGGCCAGATGGTCATCCGGTGTTGTGCCCTGACGGGGTACGGCAAGGCCCATGCTGCGGTATGCCTGCCGCGCATCCTGCGCGGGTTTGCCCATGAGCAGGGATTCGTCGTCGCCGTAGGCGGAGGCATAGGGGGGGGCGGGCACGGCTGCCGGACCCACGAACAGCCTGTTGAAGAGATACTCGGCGGCGGTCCAGTCCGTGCCGGCGGGCAGGGGAAAGCCTGTGGCGGCGGCGATGCGGGTGGCGGCATCCCGCAGGTCTGCTGCGCCTGTGGCCGCAAAGAAGTCCCGCAGGGCGGCAAGCGTTTCATTGTCTGCTCTTCCGGCGCGTTCTCCGGTCTGCCCGTCCGGCGCGATGCAGGACGTGCCGGGAGCCGTGTTCCGGGCCGCCTGTCCGGTAGCCTGTCCGGTCACCTGTTCAGATGCGTGTTCAGCTGCATGTTCAGCTGCCAGTTTAGCTGTAGGTCCGGCTAAGGGGCCGGGTGAATGTTCGGCCGTGTAACCGGCCGTATGTCCGGCTCCATGTCCGGTCTCATGTCTGGCTCCA
>CAYRLL010000010.1:33852-44561 GCA_964425115.1 uncultured Desulfovibrio sp.
GGCCGTGTAACCGGCCGTATGTCCGGCTCCATGTCCGGTCTCATGTCTGGCTCCATGTCCGGCTTCAGACATGGCCCCAGATGTTGACTCAGATATGGTCGGACATATGCCGGGTATGGTGTGGGGCATAATGCACCTCCGCAGCAAGGTTTGGGAGTAATACTACCCTATATGCTACGGAATGAGATGATTTCCTCACAGGCGGGAAAGCAGGGAATTACTGGGTAGGAATATCTACCCATCGGGGGGGTGCCCTCCCTGCCGGACTGTTCAGTCCTCAGCCAGCAGAGAGCGTGGAATATTGCAGGCCGCCCCGTCCGTGGAGCGGAATGCCGGAACGTCTCAGTCGCGCAGGGCCTGCGTGGCCAGATGGGCATACAGGCTCACGTTGCTGCCCAGCAGCCCCAGCTTTCGCCGGATGTTCTTGCGATGGGTCTGAATGGTCTCCACGGACAGGTTCAGGTGGTCCGCGATATCCTTGGTGGAATGCCCGGAGCGGATGAACTGGCAGACCTTCATCTCCATGTGCGTGAGCTTGAGCAGCAGCGGGTCCGTTCCGGAACCACCGGGGACGAGCCTGCGCAGCTGGTCTGCCACCACAGTGGTGTAGCCCTTGCGTATGGCGGCGTCACTCTCGTTTTCTATGCGTTCCAGTGCGGGCAGCACCAGCGTGCTGACCTTTGCCGCCAGATTGTCCGCCTGTTCTTCGCGTTCCCTGTCTATGCTCTTGAGCACGTTGCGCAGGGTAATGTTCATCTCTTCCAGCTGTTCCTTTTCCTTGCGCAGGGCTTCGGTCTTTTCATCCACAATGCGTTCCAGCGTTTCGCGCTGCATGGCCTGCGTGGTAATGTTGGTAAGCACCACAATATACTGGTCGCTGGCAAGGCTCACGGAGTTGAGCGGGGTAATCTGCATACGGTAGATGGCCGACTCTCCGAAAGGAGCCAGCTCGCAGGTGATGCCCACGGGATAGTAGCGGAGCAGTTCTTCCACCGTTCGTCCTTCCAAATCCAAAATCTTCCACACCGGGCGGCCGAGAATTTCTTCCGGAGAAACCGGCAATGCGTCCCTGACGGCGGCATTGGCGTTCACCACCAGCCCGTCACTATCCACCACAAGGATGAGGTCGGAAGTGGAGTTGAGAATGTTCTCAAACCGGCATTTTTCTAGCGTAAGTAGCCTGTTCATTTCATCAATTTTCTGCTCGGTAAGCTCCGGCAGAAACCGCGTCCAGTCCTGCAGAAACAGCACTTCCAGAGCATCGCCGTACAGCCGGATGAGGCGTGCGGCCTCTTCGCGCCGCCACGGCGGCGCTTCCAGATGCTCCACCACATCCAGCAGGCTGTGGATAAATGTTTTAAAGCAGCCGAGAAACATCTCGGCAGGAACGCCGCGCATGCGGTGCCTGCGGGCGGATTCTGTGAGAAAGCGGCTCCAGTCTCCCTCGTTACGCACAAGGTCACGGAATTCCGGCGGGCCGGAGTTGGCTGCGGCGTGGTCGAGAATGGGCCGCAGAAATTCGTCAAGCGCAAGGATGCAATCCACACGCTTTGCCGTGGTGTGCTGCAGGTAGCCTGCCTCGGCCATGCGCAGGGACCAGCGGTTGAGAAAGAAGGGCTGGTGACGGCCTATGCGCTCCAGCAGGTCGGGAGTGGATTCCGTTATCTCGCTCATGCCGTGCTCCGTTCCTGCGGTAATTCCCGCAGGCGTGAATAGTGGCCTGTGTCCTGATGGAACTGCTGTGGGTATGGACTCCGCAGCCGCGGGGCAGGCTTTGGCTGAGAAGGGAGTTGAGGTCAGCGGAGATACCCAGTGTCTACCCACCATATTGCTATAGCGTGGCGAGTGCGTATTATCAAGGCATCATCAACCGCAACCATGGCAGGTGCTCATGCGCAGAATGTGCGTTCTATTCCTTGTAGTCGTGTGTATTTTCTGGAGCGTGGGGGCACAGGCGTCCGGTACAACTGCTGTAGCTGGCGTAGCTGCGGTGGCTGGCGAGGCTGGAGCTGCGCTGCAATCCGCCATTCTTGCCGGAACTGCATCCGGCAAAGCTTCCGCAGCTTCTTCCGGTGAGGCTTCGGATGCTCCCTCCGGCGCGGCTACGGGCACTGTGCCTGATGCCGGGGCCGGTACTCCATCTGACCGACGCACGCAGGATCAAGCAGGCCGCAGCCTTGTCCTTTCAGGCGCGAGAGTGGCGGGCGGAACGATTGTCGCCACCTTTCTGACAGAAGCCGGAGCCGTGCCGGAAGGTGCGTACGCCGCCGTGAACATAGATGTGACGCAGCACCCGCAGGACAGCCGCCCCGATGTGGTTCCGGGCTTCCCCGAAAGCCGTCTGGTGTTTCATCAGCCCGGTGAATACGTGGTGGTTTTCCGCCTCAATAAGGTGAGCAAGTCCAGTTGCGCGGGAGTGAACGCCGCCCCGCTCATGGAGCGTGCGGAACGTATCGTCATTGCCTCTGCGCCAGCCCCTGACACCCTGCCCGCCACCGGAGCAGCATCCGGGCAGTAAGCATGGAGGTATCGGGGGGATACTTCGGGGCGGCGTTGGATAGGCTTAGAACGGAAGTGATGCACGGGGGTTTTCACGTGATAGAGTGAAAACCCCCGTTTTGGTGCAGTGTGCTGACTATTTGATGCGAGGGGCTGCCTTTTCAGGAACGCAACCCTGCTCACAAAGCATGGCGGCGAATTCGAGTAGCAGCAGGTCGTTATACTTGCGTGCCACCAACTGGGCACCGAAGGGAAGCCCTGCAGGAGAAGTGAATACAGGGGCGCTGAGTGCCGGAAGATGCGTCAGAGTCCACATCAGTCCGGGGTCCTGCCGTTCCCGTTCGTCCCTGTAGGGAGCCTCGCCGGCTGTGCTCAGACATATGAGCGCGTCGTACGAACGCATGAGTGCTTCCATGTCCGCACAGAGGACTTCCTGTCTTTTGAGTGCCCGCTGGTATTCTTCCGGTTTGATGGATAGCCCGTGTTCAATGAGCTCGTGCATGATGGGGGAAACCAGTTCCCCATGCTTGTGTTCTTCCCGGAAATAATAGGCAAGGGGCAGGTCGTAGATGATGGAGTGTAGGTCGTGCGCCTCGCTCATGGATTCCGGCAGGTTCACATCTTCCACGGAAATACCCGGAAGCGCATCCAGTCTTTTTGCCCACTGCGATATGGCCTGCTTGGCGTATTCTGGAGTGGTCTGCCACGTATGGGTTTTCACAAAGGCGACCTTCCAGGGGCGACCATTCGGTGCCGACTGGCGTACCGGGTCGCTGAGAGCGGCATCGGATACAGGATGGTTTTTCCCCTTGACCCGTAGCGCATCGAAAAGGCGTGGCACGTCATCAAGCCATGTGGCAAAAAAGCCCAGTGTGTCTAAACTGTCCGTTGTCTTGAGCACGCCCGTGCGGGGAAGCAGGCCGAAGGAGGGTTTGTAGCCGTAAACGCCGCAGAAACTGGCCGGGCGGATGATGGATGCCCCGGTCTGTGTTCCCATGGCTGCCGGAATCATACCCGTGGCAATGGCGGCTGCGGAACCGCTTGAGGATGTGCCGGGGTTGCGCGTGGGGTCATGGGGATTGATGGTTCTTCTCAGAGTGTGAACGGCAAACTCTGCAGTAACCGTCTTGCCGGGAATGAGTGCGCCTGTCTCTTTCAGCCTGTGCACCACGCGCGCGTCGTTGCCGGGCGTAAAGCCTTTCCATATGGGGCTGCCCATTTCGGTGGGAAAGTCGGTGGTGTTGAATACATCCTTGATGCCCACGGGAATGCCTTCCAGCTTGCGCAGCGGCATACTTTGCATCAGCCGCTGTTCCGTGCGGCGCGCCTGCTCCAGAAGCAGTTCGGGAGAAAAGGTTTCCCACGCAAGCACCCGTGGTTCCAAGGCCTCTACCCGGGCAATGCAAAGCTTTGCTATCTCCACGGGAGAGATTTCCTTCTTTCCGTAAGCTTCAAGAATCCTGCCTATACTGGTGTCGAGGAAGGACTCCGCAGCTGACGGGGGAACGCCGGGACCAGATTGTTCCGTCTCCGCTATAATATGTGGGTTGGGTGCCTTGGGTCGCAGCCGTTCTATGAGCTGCTGCGGGAATGGGAGAATGCGTTCTGCGTTCTCGTGATCCTTGGGCAGTACCGGCATTTCGGCATCCTTGAGCTGAGGGAGCCTGTGCTTGTGCATGGCCTCGTAGAATTCTTCTTCGCTTTGCCCGGTTATGCCGAGGTAATAGTCCAGCGCCTGCGGTCTTGTGCAGTCTATTTTGTTAATGAGTCCGAACCCTTCCTCTCTGGTTAGCAGGCCGTTACGGACATCTATGTTGGCCTGTACCGTGGCCCGGCCAAACCCGCGCTTCAGGTAGCAGGTAAAGTCGTGCATGCCGGGCATGACGCATTCGGCACTCTTGTACTGCTTGTAACTGTTTTCAATCTCTGTTTCACGCCAGCCGAAGTTGTCGCGCATGAACTCCGTCTGCCGTTCATCGTCCCAGAAAATATAATCGCCCAACGGGAGCCACTGCAAGCCTGCCGCATCCCACTCTTCCTGACTCGGGGGATTGAACGGGTAAAGGTCTTTGGCAGTGATACCGTCCCCAACCATCTGCTCAGGCAGGAACTTTGCGGACATGCGCAGATAGTATTCTCTGTCATACGTATGTGGTTTGAGGTAGGAGGCTCTTCCAAAGTTCTCTGCACTGGACTCTCCGAAAATCATCAACGGAATTTTGAGCTTCACTGCCATATTGAGGCTAAAGGCTCCGACTCCGGAGTGACAATGCCAGCAGGTATCTCCCATCATCTCCACGGACCGCTTGGCAAGCTTGTTAATAAGTTTGCGGTTGGGCGTGAACATGATGTGGTCCACGTTGAAGGTTTCCAGCACATTCTGCAGGTTGTACCACCCGGTCTCCGAATACCAGTTGTGGTTGAAGGTGACCGCGAGGGGCTTTACCTTGAATATCTGCGTCAGTACATAAACCTGAAATGCGCTGTCTTTTCCGCCGCTTATGGGGACAATGCAGTCGTAGCCGTTGCCTGCCTTGGCCTTGGCATCCTCAAGAATTTTCTTGAGTGCTTCAAACCGCTCCTTCCAGTTAATGTGCATCTTTTGCTCGGAACTTTGGCATGCGCGGCATATGCCAACCTCATCGTGAACAGTTCCCTCTTCGGTGGAGGGCATGCAGCATCGTATGCAATACTTCAGATTTTTTTCAAATAATGGGGCGCTTTTTGATGACATGGTCACCTCGTTATCGATTGAAACGATTGTTGAAAATGGTATGGATGATTTCCTGAATTCTCATGATGCATTTTCCGTCAAAGAAGTCTCCGTATACCTCACGGATCAGGCGTCTGCCATCCGGGGTACTATATACGTCTTCATTGCGGAAGATGGCCAGAAGACGGTCGTGTAATTCATCTGGGGAGTGCGTGAACAGAGCAACGCCGTTTCTGTCGTCTATGTTCCTGAAAAAGCCCTTGTGTCCGCCCGGATAATAATCAAGCATAAGGGATGGAATGTGGGCGAAGAGGCACTCATCAAGCATTGAGGTGAAACGCCCGATAACGGCGTCGGCCATGGATGCCAGTTCGTAGCTCACATTGTACCGGGAATATTCCGTGCTTACTTCCACGTTGTGCTGGCGGTTGATGAACGCCACAACATCTTCAAAGAAAGGAAGCTCCAGCCAATCACAGTTTTTGCCCCGGATGATGAAGTACCAGTCGGGGTGCTCCTGTGCCAGTGCCAGTACGCTGTGATAGAAATGCTTGTTGAACACCTGTGAGTTATACAGGCTGGCGTTGTCGGCGCACGGGTCGGCATTGGAGTGAAAGTCCAGCGCCAGCACTATCTTGGTGTAACCTGCTGACAGGATTTCATCCCGCCGTTTCGGCGGATTCTGCAAAAAGTTGAAGAGTACATCGGTGCGGTATTCTCCGACCGGATACAGGTGGTTGACCGCGATGTTACCTGCCCGCTGAGCAATCCCTGCATAGTAGTCGCTGGTTACCATGTAGTGGTCCGCAATGAAGTAGAACTGGGGATACGCCACCTCGCCGAACCGTTCCTGCACGGCCACAGTTTCCACCCCCAGCGTTTCAAGGGCAAGGGATGTGGTGGGGGGAAATACCCAGTCGTATCCTATAAGGGCGACCTTGGCGTTGCGGAACCGGCGCAGCCCGTTTAAGGAGGTTCGGTACAGGGCGTAGACGGCCAGCAGCACTGCCAGTGTCTTGCACCGGTTACTTAGGGAAGCTGGGGACGTTGACCGGTTGCGTAGGGCTGTACGGAAAAAACGCAGCAGGGCCTTGGCGGAATCTGCGGTAATGTTCCTTCTGAGTACGCAAAGTGCCATTCCTTCATTCTTGTAAGTGTCGAGGATTTGTTGCCTTTCACTTCCCAGCAGGTGGGCATACTCCACATGCAGAATTTTGGAAGGATGATAGGGGCTCTTCTCGTCTTCCGAATAGAAGTGCTCCTTTCGGAACAGGTTACCGTAGGTGATGCCTTGGTGCGGGAACAGCAGCACCTCAAACGTCTCTTCCGCCAGCGTGGAGTGTGATCCCGTCGTGATTCCTGAGGGGCAGGCGCGGCGCATCTTGGCCCGCAGTAAACGGAAAACCGCAGCAGTTCCGCGGAGCAGTCCCCGGACCGCCAGAGCCGGCAGTGCAGGGCAGAGGTTGCGGCAGCGCATGTCAAGGGCTCTGCACACGTCCTGCCAGAAGATATTGCAGGTTACTACGTATACGGTTGCTCCCTGCCCGGCAAAATGTCTGCACCAATATGCCAGCGGTTCTATGCCGCTGGTCATGCTGTGCAGGGTGCGTTGCGTGCAAATGGTCAGCTTGCGTTCCGCATCAGCCACATTGGGAAATGATGCGGATAGGGTAGCCAGCCACTTTCCGTCAGGAAAAAGATTCCAGAACATCTTGGTTATGGTTGGCCCGCCGACAAATCCCGTATCCAGCAGAAGTTCCGATCCGCCTTCGGCATAGCGGAGCATCTTTATCCCCAGTGCGTCCAGAAGCGTAAGGTGCTTCGCCGTGCGCAGTGTGCCGTGCGGGTGCATGAAATAAACATGCGCAAAAAGCCGTGCAAACAGGGCAAAAGCCACGTTCCACACGGAAAGATTCTGGAAAACGACAACTCGAGATGCGTGCATATATTGTATGTTCCGGAGCGGCTGACTTAAGAGTTAAACAGGGCCATATGGATGATATCCACTTCTTCGCCCTCGCACAGGTATTGGCGTTTCCGCACTCCGTCAGGAATCATGCCGGCTTTTTCCATGATGCGCAGCATGGGCTTGTTGACTGACATGGTCCCTGCGGTGAGCTTGCGGATTCTCTGCTCGCCGAGCAGGAAGTGCGTAACTCCCATCCATGCTTCATATCCGCATCCTTTGCCTTGCGCGGCAGGATTGCCGATCAGAATGCCTATGTCCGCCACGCTGTTGATGCGGTCCACATAGGCATTAATGTTGCCTATATGAAGCGGCTTTGCCGTGTCGGTGAGTATCCGCCAGAAGTAGTGCGGTGAGTCGGCGAAGGAATCCGCATAGACCGTGCATGTGGCTATGGAGTGCTCCCTGTGCCGTTGCTCGCTGTAGCGCATGAGATGCTTGTCGTTGAGCCACGCCACATACTCTGCGGAAACGTGGCAACTCCTGAACGGCTCCAGAACAAGCCGTTCCGTTCGTATGACTGCTTCCGCCATGGTTATCCCTGCAGCTCCGCCCTGTGCGACCACACTTTGTGGAAGGCTTCGGCAACGTCGTCCAGATCGGTCTGGCTCATGCTGGGGAGCATGAATTCGTGGATGAACAGTTCCGTAAAGTGCATGCGTTCGCATACGGGGCAGAATGTCTGTGTGTAGTCCACGCCGGTCTCGGTGAACGGATAGCCCTTGCTGCCGTATGCCATTCTTTGCTGGTAGATGGGCAGACGGTAAAGCGGCTTCACGTATCCGGAGCTGAGCTTCACGCCTTCTTTTTCCCGCAGCACATTGTGGGGCAGTTCGGCGCGCAGGGCCTTGACGAACACATCACGCGAGACGCCCGCTTCTTCCGCAAGGAAACGGCAGGCATGAAGATAATAGGCATGTACCGAGTCCGGCCGTACCTTGGGCATGACAATGGCGGGGATATCCCGGAGCGCGTTTTCCAGATAGGCCACATTGTGCAGGCGGGCGCCGTGCAGACCGGCGAGCTTTCTGAGCTGGCAGCGCGAAACGGCGGCCTCCAGTTCCGTCATGCGGAAGTTGAAGCCGATCATGTTGCGCAGGTCGGTAACTCCCATGTCGCCCACTACCGCTTCGGCGTGGTTGCGGATCAGGCGGCATTTTTCAGCCAGTTCCGCGTTGTCGGTGACGATGACCCCGCCTTCGCCGCTGTGGATGTGTTTGTGATAGTTCAGAGAAAAAACGCCCATATCGCCCAGCGTTCCGGCAAACTTGCCCTTGTAGCTTGCGCCCGGAGCCTGTGCCGTATCTTCGATGACAAACAGGCCATGCTTTTTGGCAAGCGCGTTTATGGCCTGTGCGTCGTAGGGCTGGCCGAATATATCCACAACAATGATGGCCCGTGTGCGGGGAGTAATCTTGGCCTCTATGGAGCGCACGTCAAGGCAGTAGTATTCTTCCTCAATGTCGGCGAATACGGGGACGGCGTTGAAAACCAGAGGGGCGGTGGCCGATGCGCTCATGGTGTAGGGAGAGACGATTATCTCTTCTCCCGGCTCCACGCCTGTGGCGCCCACGGCGCAGTACAGGCCGGACGTGCAGGAGTTTACCACGATGGCGTACTTGGCGCCGAAATATTTGGCCCATTCCTGCTCAAGCGCCTGAACCTGCTCGCCGCCCATGAACTGGTCGTGCCAGCATCCCAGATATTTGGAGAGGCAGCCGGAGTCTATGACATCGCAGACGGCCTTTTTTTCTTCTTCACCCATGGTCACATAGGCCGGGAAGGGGGTGGTCCGTACGGGCGTGCCCCCATTAATGGCGAGTTTCATGCTATTCTCCTGTGGCGCGCTGCAATGCGCTGAACATGTGCTCTGCGGTGGTCCAGTCTTCCGGGGTGTCTATGTCCTGAACAAGGTGGCGCGGCAGAATGACCGGTCGCGAGTCCGCTGCGTACAGGCGCGGCTCCGCAAGAAATCGTCTGCAGTTCACCCAATAGAACTGTCCTGCGTCATGGTATGCTTCCGGAAGGTCCTGCGAACGGGTCATTTCGTATTCCGGCCAGAACATGGCCAGACAGCCGGATTCCGTGATGCGCTGCCCGCGAAAGATGGGGAAGGGGAACGAGGTAACGGAATAGCAGGTTGCGCAGCCGGTTTCCTGCATCGTGTGCAAGCCCTGCCGGATGTACTCCGCCCTTACGAACGGTGCCGTTGCATAGATACAGCAGGCGTAGTCGGGCTGCTGCTCCTGCTCTGCAAACCAGCATATGGCGTGAGCAATGACCGGGGCTGTGGGGGTGTGGTCGTCGGAAAGCTCGGCGGGGCGCATGAACGGTACAGATGCCCCGCACTGTCTGGCAACCTCTGCAATTTCGCCGGAATCGGTGGTGACGACCACGTGATCGAATGCCCCGCTTTTGAGGGCAGCTTCGATGGAGTATGCGATCATCGGCTTTCCGGCAAAGTTCCGGATGTTCTTGCCCGGTATTCTTTTGCTGCCTCCCCGGGCGGGAATGATGGCAATATTCATGGAGGGAAACCCTTTATTTAATGATGGCCCGCAAGGGCCTTGACTGTTTTGTGAAGCAATTCCGCTGCGTTTTCGTGGTCGTGCAGTTCGGGTCTGAAGGTGGGCCGCTGCCCGCAGGGGCCGATAGATTCCAACCAGTGTGCGAGCGTTGGCACGAAGGTGTCCGGCGAATCGATGAACGCGGCGTTATCTCGCCCCTCCATAATGCGAAGCGATGGGTTGCGCAAGCCCGGCTGCATACTGATGACAGGAAGGCCGCATAGCCACGCTTCAAAGAGCAGGGTGGACGCCATGCCCGCCACGCCGTTGGCGTAGGGAAGCAGGTCGCGCCCACGGATGCCGGTGGCGATGGTCCACGGAGTCCGCAGTCCTGCGCCTGCCACAGTACGCGACAGAGTGTCGCGGTCTTCACGGGGGTGGGGCAGGAAAACAACCTGGGCTTCGCTGTGCCATGCGTTGATCGCGTTCGCGAACAAAGGAATGACCGTTTCTTCGGTGTACCCCCTGAACATGGGCGAATCTGCCAATGATCGTCCCTGATCGTGGGCCACGGGCTCGGATACGAAAAGGACGGTTGTGCGGTCTGCGGCAAGCCCAAGGGTTTTAAACGTCTGGCTGCGACCAGAGTCCGCACTGGCGAGGAACGCGTTCCGCAGATCCGCGAACCCGGCATGGCCGGTAACGGCGATGATGGCATCCGGTATGCCGCAGCGCAGTGCCTCCCGCCGCGCGTGCATGTCCGGTACGGCGTATGCCGTGGGCAGGAACATCGGTTTCCCGTCCAGCGTGAGTCGTTCGGCATAGCCGTTCCAGTAGTCCAGCACATGGATAGTGGGTATTCCCTGCGCTGCCGCAGCGCGTGCAACACGCAGCGGGGCCGGATCGTGCACGTTTACGGAAAATACGACCGTTGACACCGCCTGATCTGCCAGAAAACGTTCCAGTTTTCCAGGGATCGAAGCCGGGTGATGTCCGAACTGCAAATTAACGGCATCCGCCAAAA
>CAYRLL010000011.1:0-43969 GCA_964425115.1 uncultured Desulfovibrio sp.
GAAGATGATATTGTCCGCTTTGACGATGTGTACGGGCGAAAGGATTCGTAGAAATGAAAAGAAAGGTTGCACTGATCACGGGCATTACGGGGCAGGATGGTTCCTATCTTGCTCGGCTGCTTCTGGAAAAGGGGTATGAGGTTCATGGCATCAAGCGGCGTGCCTCACTGTTTAATACCGCACGCATTGATGACATTTACGAAGGGCCGCATGTAGAGCACAAGCGCTTCTTTCTGCACTATGGCGACATGACAGACTCTTCCAGCCTGATACGGTTGGTCAGCCAGACGCAGCCTGACGAGGTCTACAACCTTGCTGCCCAAAGTCATGTGGCTGTTTCTTTTGAAAGCCCGGAGTACACTGCGGATGTGACGGGAATGGGTACATTGCGCCTTCTTGAAGCCATCCGCATTGCCGGGCTGGAGAAGAAGGCCAGATTCTATCAGGCCTCCACCTCTGAACTGTTCGGCCTTGTGCAGGAAACGCCGCAGACGGAGAGAACGCCTTTTTATCCCAGATCGCCCTATGCCGTTGCAAAGCTCTATGCCTACTGGATCTGTGTGAACTACCGTGAAGCCTACGGCATGTTTGCCTGCAACGGCATTCTGTTCAATCATGAATCGCCCGTACGCGGCGAAACCTTTGTAACGCGCAAGATTACCAGAGCCTTGGCTCGTATAAAACTGGGCCTGCAGGACAAGCTGTACCTCGGCAACATGAATGCGCTTCGTGACTGGGGTCATGCCAAGGACTATGTGAAGATGCAGTGGCTGATGCTGCAGCGCGATACCCCGGAAGATTACGTCATTGCCACGGGAGTTCAGCGTTCCGTGCGTGACTTCGTGGATGTGGCGGCCAACGAGATCGGTCTGTCCGTTGAATGGCGGGGTGAAGGCAGGAACGAGAAGGGGTATGACCGGGCTACAGGAAACTGCATTGTTGAAGTGGACCCCAAATATTACCGGCCTACAGAGGTGGAAACCCTTCTTGGCGATCCTTCCAAGGCCAAGCGTGAACTGGGGTGGGAGCCGCGTATCACCTTCCGCGAGTTGGTGAGGGAGATGATGCAGGAAGACATGAAAGAGGCAACCCGCGAACACCTGTGCAGACAGCACGGATTCGAAATCAGCCAGCCGCAGGAGTAGCCAGTGCATCTCATGGCGGAAGACAGCATTTATGTGGCCGGGCATCGGGGGCTTGTCGGGTCCGCAATTGTGAGGCGGCTGAAAGGAGAGGGGTGCAACAACCTGATCCTGCGAACCAGCCGGGAACTGGATTTGCGCGATCAGTCGGCTGTGCGCGCCTTTTTTACCGAGTACGCCCCGGACTATGTTTTTCTGGCCGCTGCCAAGGTGGGCGGGATTTTGGCCAATGATACCTATCCTGCAGATTTTATCAGGGATAACCTGCTTATCCAGACCAACGTAATTGACGCAGCATATCGCAGCGGCACGAAAAAACTCCTTTTTCTGGGGTCTTCATGCATTTACCCCAAGCATGCCCCCCAGCCCATGAAGGAATCTTGCCTGCTTACCGGGCCGCTGGAACCTACCAACGAATGGTACGCCATAGCCAAGATTGCCGGGCTGAAAATGTGCGCCGCATACAGGCGGCAGTACGGGTTTAATGCCATAAGTGTCATGCCTACAAACCTGTACGGACCTGAGGACAATTATGATCTTGGAAACTCTCATGTCATCCCGGCTTTGATCCGTAAGTTCCACGAGGCCAAGGTGGCGGGCAGTGGCTATGTGGAGGTTTGGGGAACAGGCAGGCCACGCCGGGAATTCCTGCATGTGGACGACCTTGCCGATGCCTGCGTATTTCTTATGCGCCGCTACGAGGATGAGTCCGCCATCAACATAGGGGTGGGGGAAGATATCACCATTGCCGACCTTGCCCTCATGGTTCGGGAAGCAGTGGGCTTCAACGGAGAGATTCGCTTCGATTCAGGCAAGCCCGACGGTACCCCGAGAAAGCTGCTGGATGTGAGCAGGCTGCACGCCATGGGATGGAAAGCAAAAATAGGCCTGCGGGAAGGGCTGGACGAGGCTTACGCCTGGTTTTGCCGCTCCGCCCAGCGGCTTTGAGCTGTTTTCCGGCATCAGGGCTGCTGTGCTCCATGTGGTTTGAAAGAAAAACGCGGCATCCGGGGGCAGACCGGATAGCCGCGTTGCGGAAGGAGCCGACCGGGGAAACCGGAGGGAAGCCGGACAGGTCGGCACACCAGGGGAAAAATGTGTTGCCGTTCCGGGAACAATGCCGAAGATGCGCAAATCCGCTCTCTACCGCAGCGAATCGATATCCAGAGGACGTCCGCAGCAGGGGCAGTTTTCCATACGGTTCCTGTGCCCGCCCGCAGAAAATACCCGGCAGACAAAGGAGTTCGCATGCATGATATAATCCACCAACACCATGAAGCCGCAGGTGCAGAAACGCTTTTGCATGACCATTCTCCTTTTGTGAACATTGTTTATTAAAGTTAACATGTGTTTGCAAGAAAAAGGGCAGATGCCCTGATACACAACCACGCTTATTTTTCCGCCTGCGGGCCATTCCGCAAGCCTTCAATATCCGTATGCCCTGTCAGGCAGAGTCAAAAAACACACGGAAAGGGCACGGTGTCCGTTACCGGTATTCCCGGCTAATCCAGACAATGCGGCCAATTACCCGAAATGTTTCCAGTTCGTCGCCGCGTATGGTCACCGGAGAGTAGTCCGGATTGTCGCTGTGCAGCACCACCTCGCCGGGCTTGCGTTCCAGCCGTTTGACCATGACCGCATCTTCAAATCCCACAGCGTAGATGGAGCCTGCGTAAATATCCCGCTGCGACTGGTCCACCAGCACCATGTCGCCTTCACGAATCTCCGGCTCCATGCTGTTGCCGAACACGTCCATAAGAACCATGCTGCCCGGCTTGCCCTTTCTGGCGAGCCAGTCTTCCCGGAAAATATGATGATCCGCCACAGCGGCTTCCACCTCAAAGGAACCGCCCCCGGCGCACAGGCGGGCATGGACCTTGGGCACGGGAAACACGGAAAAGACCGGCCGGGCTGCCGTTGCCGCCTTGGCGGAAACTCCGCGTACGGTGGAGCTGCCGGGCGGAAGAGGAGAAGCGGGCGAGGCATCATTCTGTGCCGGAGCAGTTTGTTGCACCGGGCGCATGGGACCTGTGCCAAACTCCAGCCAGTCTGCATTGAGGATGCACTGGCGGGAGAGGGCAAGAACCCATTTCTGCGGAATGGCGTTCCGGCGTTTCGCCTGCGTTATGGCCGAGCGGTTAACTCCAAGCGCCGTGGCAAGATCCTGCTGGCTCTGTATATCCGTGGCCTTGGCAAGGCGACGGAAGAAGGCGTGGAAGTCAATCGGGGCCATGCTGTTCCTCTTTCTCATTGTCTTGTTGCTGTATATAAACAAAAGTCAACAGGCATGGCAAGAGGTTTTTGAAGAGTTTTTTACACATTCTCCTCAAGTGCCGTCAGGTCGTCATAGGTTTCCCTGCGCCGGATGAGTGTGCTGGTGGTGCCGCAGACCAGCACTTCCGCCGCGCGCGGGCGCGAGTTGTACTGGGAACTCATGGAAAAACCGTAGGCACCCGCAGAGAAAAGTGCGAGCAGTTCTTCCTGCCGCACCTCGGGCAACGCCCGGTCCTGCGCCAGAAAATCACCGGATTCGCAGATGGGGCCCACCACGTCCACCGCACGGCTTGTGCGTCCCTGAGGGACAACTTCGGCAATGCGGTGATAGGATTGGTAGAGCGAGGGGCGCACAAGATCATTCATGGCGGCATCCACTATGACAAAGTGCTTGCCCGGCGTTTCTTTGGTGTAGATAACCTGCGTGACAAGAATGCCTGCATTGCCCGCGATGACCCGGCCGGGTTCCAGAATGAGCGTAATGTCCGTTCCGCGCAGGCGTTCCGTAAGCGCATTGCCGTATTCCACCGGATGGGGCGGATCTTCTTCGTTGTAGGGAATGCCCAGCCCGCCTCCAAGGTCAAGGTAGCGCAGCTGAATACCTTCGTCCCGCAGGGATGCGTGGAACAGCAGCACCCTGTCCAGCGCCTCCAGAAAGGGAGCAAGGCTTGTGAGCTGCGAGCCTATATGGCAGTCAATGCCCACAGGCTCTATGCAGTCCAGTTCGGTGGCGCGCCTGTATGCCGCGCGTGCCTGTATGAGGTCCAGACCGAATTTGTTCTTCTTCAGGCCGGTGGAGATGTACGGATGAGTTTTGGGGTCCACATCGGGGTTCACCCGTATGGAAACGCGGGCTACGCCTCCCGTCTCCCGCGCCACCGCGTTGATGCTCTCCAGTTCCTGCAGGGATTCCACGTTGAACATCAGTATGCCCGCCTGCAGGGCCTGCCGTATTTCTTCCCGTTTTTTGCCCACACCCGAATAGACGATGCGCTCCGCTGCAATGCCCGCCTTGAGCGCGCGGTGCAGTTCGCCGCCGGAAACTATGTCCACCCCGGCACCGAGCGTGCCGAGAAGCCGGAGAATGGCGATGTTGGAGCAGGCCTTCACGGAATAGCAGGTGAGGTGAGGCGTGCCTTCGAATGCGGAATCGAATGCCTGAAAATGATGGGTAAGCGTTGCGGATGAGTACACATACAGCGGGGTGCCGTATTCCGCAGCGAGTTGCCGGACGGGAATGTCTTCGGCGTGAAGTTCGTTGTTGCGGTATTCAAAATGATGCATGCCTGCTCCTTACGGTATATGAGTGGAGCTATTCTGCCATATCCACGCCGCGAACGGAAGAGACGGCGTGTTCAAGGCCGGTGCGTACATTCACCCCTATCAGACGCCAGCGGTAGGCCGAAGACGGGCGCGCAGGGCAATGCAGCAGCCGGAAAGCACCGTTGGTGGCACTTATGCCAAGCTGTTCCGGAGCAAATTCTGCCCGCTCGTTGGGTGCAAAGGGGCAGGTGGGGCAATCGTCCGCATCACCGGCGGTCTGCAATTCCAGAGCAATGTAATCCACATTGCGCAGGTTGCCTTCCAGAGCAGCGTCAATCCGCAGGCATCCGCCTTCCGGCTGGGCCATGGCCCGCTGCCACTTAAAGGCTCCGTCCTTGTTTTTGGGCTGCGGCCAGCCGCGTTTTCCGCAGCCTGCGAGCAGGGAAAGGGCAAGTGCCGCCAGCAGCAAAAGCAGGCCCGTACGAAAAAGGCTGCGCAGCGGTGTGCGCGGGGTCAGTGTGCCATGCATCTTATGCCTCGCTTTTGTTATCGCCCCAGAGCATCTTCCATTCGGTGATGCGTTTGAGCGCGTCCAGAGGGGTCATATTGTCTGTATCAACATCGCGCAGTGCCGTCAGCAGGGGATGGTCCGGTGCGGGCACAGACGGTTCATCTTTTTTTGTGGCAGCGGGGTCCGGACCGGGCAGGGGCAGTCCGGGTAAAGAGGGTTGCGCCTGGGGTGCGGATATCGCGTGCCGCCCCGTGGCCTTTGCCTTGCGCTCCAGATCGGCCAGAATCTCCTTGGCACGGCGTACCACCGGGCCGGGAACTCCTGCGAGCTTGGCCACTTCTATGCCGTAGCTTCTGTCGGATGGACCGGGCACAAGGCGGCGCAGAAACACAATTTCTCCGTTCCATTCGCGTATGGCAATATTCATGTTGTGCACGCCGGGAATGCGGCCTTCCAGCGCAGTAAGCTCGTGGTAATGGGTGGCGAAGAGGGTGCGGATGCCGTCTGACCGGCGCGCCAGTTCCTCAACCACTGACCATGCCAGAGAAAGGCCGTCGAATGTGGATGTGCCGCGTCCTATCTCATCGAGAATGACCAGACTGCGCTTGCCGGCCTGACGAAGGATGCGCGCCGTTTCAGTCATTTCCACCATAAAGGTGGACTGGCCCTGCGCCAGATTGTCCGATGCGCCCACGCGGGAGAAAATGCGGTCGGCCACGCCGATGCGGGCTTCACGCGCGGGGACGAAGGAGCCAATCTGGGCAAGAATGCAGATGATGGCGCTCTGGCGGAGCACGGTGGACTTACCGGCCATGTTCGGACCGGTGATGAGCAGTATCTGGCGGCGATCATCCATGCGCAGGTCGTTGGGAATGAAGTTGGCCGTGCCCTGAACCGCCTCCACCACAGGGTGTCGGCCTTCTGTTATGGTTATCTCCCGCCCGGTGTGCAGTTCGGGTCTGGTCCAGTTCCATTTGCGCGCTGTTTCGGCAAGTCCCTGCCAGTAGTCCAGACAGGCAATGATATCGGCCATGAAGAGAATGCGCGGGCGCGCCTCGGCCACGGTTTCCCGGAGGGCGAGAAAGAGTTTGTACTCCAGACTCTTGCGCTTGTCAGAGGCGGCCAGCAGCTTTTCTTCCAGTTCCTTGAGCCGGGGGGTGGTGAACCGCTCCGCGTTGGCAAGGGTTTGCCGCCTGATAAAATGATCCGGCACCGCATCCTTTGCCGAGTTGGGCACATCAAAGAAGTACCCGAACACGCGGTTGTATTTGAGCTTCATTTTCTGGATGCCGCTGGAGCGCTGCTCTTCCGCGAGCAACTCTTCCAGACGCGACTCGCCGTGCTCCGTCAGTTCAATGAGTTCGTCCAGTTCTTCGTTGAAGCCGGGGTTGAACAGGCCGCCTTCCGTGAGCAGGTGGGGCGGATTGTCGGTGAGCGCACGGGTGAGCAGAGAGCGGTAATCGTCCAGATCATCCCAGTTCTTGAGAAGTTTTTGCAAAAATTCCGGGGCGTTCAGCAACTGGGCTTCGTCCGCCGTGGGGTAGCCTTCCGTTTGGTCCGGCTGTTCCAGCACGGCACGGATATCCGGCAGGGTGGCAAGGCTGTTGCGCAGGGCAATAAAGTCTTTGGGGCTGGCCCGGTTAAGCTGGATGCGGGTGATGAGGCGCTCCATATCGCTCATTTCGCGCAGTTTGTCGCGGAATGCGGCGCGCATGGCGTCCCGCTCGTAAAAGTGCTGCACGGCATCCTGCGTTTCCGCAATGGGGGCGATGTCACGCCACGGATGGCGCAGACGCTCCTCCAGCAGCCTTCCTCCCATGGGGGTCTGGGTCCGGTCCAGCACATGCCACAGGGTTCCCAGCCCTTTCCTGCCGTCCAGCCTGCGGAATATCTCCAGATTGCGTTCGGTTATTTCGTCAAGAATGAGGTGTTTGCCCAGATTCAGCGGCTTGAACTGTCCAAGGTGGGTCAGCTCCTGCTTCTGGGTCTGGGAGATATAGGCGAGCAGCGCACCGCAGGCGCGGGTGAGTTCCTTATGATTTTCCAGCCCCAGCACGGCAAGGTCGGAAACCTTCTGGGCTTTGAGTATCCTGTCTCTGGCTGCCGCATGGTCAAAGCCGGGGCGGGCGGGCATGCGGTTCACATGCGTGTCTGTAAGGGCGAACGATGGGGGAGGGGTGACCGTATCGGGCAGCAGCAGTTCCCGGGGGCTCATTTTCTGTGTCCACTGCCATAGTTCGTTCAGCTTGTTCAAGGCAAGGCCCGACCATTCTCCCGTGGAATAATCCACCCACGCAAGGCCGCCATTGCCGGTCGCTTCGTCCCAGAACAGGGCGGCAAGAAAGTTGTGTCCTTTGGCGGTAAGGTTGGCATCTTCCACAACCGTGCCGGGAGTGAGAACGCGCCTCACCGCGCGCTTGACCAGTCCTTTGGCTTCGCGCGGGTCTTCTATCTGCTCGCATATGGCCACCTTGTGTCCCTTCTCGAGGAGTTGGGGCAGGTAGGTTTCCGCAGCATGGTAGGGAACGCCGCACATGGGAATGCGGTACTCCGCGTTGGGGCTGGAGCGGCTGGTGAGGGTGATCTGCAGATCGCGCGCAGCGATCTCTGCGTCCTCAAAGAACAGTTCGTAGAAGTCGCCCATGCGGTAAAAGAGCAGGCAGTCTTTGTAGTCTTCCTTTATCTGAAGATACTGCTCGAACATGGGAGTCAGTTTAGGCTGCTCAGGGGTGTTCATCTTCTGTTTGTTCAATGAGAATGTGTTGAAATGAATGATGAAAAGAGGAATGTCCAATTGTCCAAGAAGCGTTGCGGCATCCCCATGCCGCTGGCAGGGGGCAGCGCGCGGCCGGTCAGTCTTTCAGAGAGACGCGGAAGGCGGCGCTGTGCCAGCTCCGGCATTTGGGGCAATGGTAGAAGGTATGCTCCAGCCGGATGCCGCAGTTGCTGCATACGAACCGCTTTACGTGTCTGGCCTGTTCCACAAAGAAACTCAGGTGGTTGCGAAAAACCGGAGACAGGGGCTGATCATCCATGGTCAGGCCGAGCAACTCCAGACGGGCCGCCCAGAAATCCGGACACAGGACCATGGTTTTGGCAAGCCATGCGTTTGCCTCTTCAGGGTTGCCGCAGCGCAGCAGGAAAAGGGCCCCGTAATATTGCAGAATAAGCTCCGGTTCCTGCGCTTCCAGCACGGGAACAACGGTTTTGCAGAGACTGGCGGTAAAGCTGGCGGGATCATTGGTGCCGGGGGTGAAGTTGAGCATGCCTTCCAGCAGCACAAAGCGGATGGAGGCAGGCACGGCACGCAGGGCCTCGTTGAGCAGGGCTCCTGCCTTGTCCCAGTCGCCCTCGACGGTGGCAAGGGAGATAAGGGCAAGCCACGCCTCGGCCGAGCCGCCGTATACCTTAAGGGCCTTGCGCAGCAGCTTGCGGCTCTCCGCCATGGTGGCCGGGGTGTGCCGTTCTTCCGCATGGCGTACCATGTAATGCGCCTCGGCCACGCGGTGCCCCAGCTTGTCATACAGGGCAGAGGCGCTTAGAAAATTGCCCGTCTGCGCATGAAGACGGGCCATGGACCGGATAAGTTCTTCAGTATCTCCGCCGAACTTGCGAGCCTGTTCAAAGGCCTGCATGGCGCGATCCATGAATCCGCCGCGCTTGTAGTCGTGTCCCAGCTCAAAATACGCGCGGGCCTTGAACGCATCGTCAAGACCCGGGCGGACTATGAGGTTGCTTCTGATCTGCACGGCCCGCTCAATTTCGCCCTGCGCCCGGTAAAGGTTGCCAAGGGCCAGATAGAGCTCCACGGCATCCGGGTCGTTGCGCACGGCCCGTGAAAGCTCGCTGATGGCGGCTTTTGTGTCGCGTTCGCCGGGAGGCGTTCCCATAATGGGCGAAAGAATGGTGTGTTCTTTCTTGCCGCGCAGCAAACCGTTGCAGAAGCGTTTCAGCAGAGACACGGGAAAAGCCTATTCGGCCTTTGCGGCATCTGCGGCTTTACCGGGAAATGCACCGGAGGCTGCATCGGAAGAAGCTTCAGCTACGGGAAGCGACTCTATGGCATCAAGAGGGCGGGTGCGCAGGGCGTTAACTTCTTTTTCCAGCTTCTTCACCTGTCTGCGGGCCTTACGAACAGCCGCGCCAAGGCGTATCCGCTCTATCAGGAAGAACAGGACGGCAATGACCGCGCCAAGGGTGAACGCGCCCAGAATAAGGAAGTAAATGGGAAGGGGGATGGTGGACCATGCTTTGAAAAGAAGGTCGAACTTCAGGGTAACTGCCTGAGAAAGTTCGCCTGTATTCTGCTGGAAGAACACCATGGTAAGAAAGAACACGATAACCAGCGCGAGTACCTTGAGAAAACGCATATGATCCTCCTCAATAACGTCTGCGGCAGAAAACGCGCAACCGCAGCTTGTTCATATTATACAGTTTCGAACAACGGTTTCAATGCCGAATACGTGGCATGCAGATGTTCCGGGATTACCCGTGTTTCGTTCATCACGGCCATGAAGGATGAATCGCCGTTCCACCGGGGAACCAGGTGAAAGTGAAGATGTTCGCGAATGCCAGCCCCGGCAGCCTCGCCCAGATTAAGGCCGATATTTATGCCGCCGGGATTGAAGCGTTGCTTGAGGATTGTCACGCAGCGCTGCAGCAGGTCCATGCATTCGTGGGCTTCATCCTGCGCAAGGTCTGCGAGGTTCATGACATGCCGGAACGGTGTGACCATGAGGTGCCCGTTATTGTAGGGGAATTTGTTCATGATGACAAAGGCGTGCCTGCCCCGATGCAGAATGAGGCGTTCTTCGTCTTCGCGGGTGTGTTCAGGCAGGCAGAACACGCATGAATCCGGTTTGGGGCCGAGAATATAGTCCAGCCGCCACGGTGCCCATAGTACTTCCATAGTTAAACCCTTGCTTGAACTTTGTGTCCGCCCCATGTGTGACGGGGTTTGTTGGGTCTACACGGGAAGCCGCCGCAGGGCAAGTGTTTAGGCTGCGCCAACCGTACCAAAAGCCTTGCGAAATTGGTCATGGCTACCCCTTTTTGCCGCTCTTGTCAGAAGGGCGGGAACGGGGGCTGCACGCTCGTCCGCGACGCCTGCTTTGGTCGTTCGCATTGGCGGTTTCTTCCGCAAGAATGGAAAACGCGAATTCCAGCTGCTCTTTGCGTGTGGGTACCTTGCCGTCCAGTTTGGCTCCCAGCACGCGGGACAGGACTCTGGCGTAAACAGGGCTGGGGTCCGCTCCCATGTTGCGCAGGTCGTCTCCGCCGATATCCAGAGTGAGTTTGCGCAGGTGCGTGAGATAGTGGGAAATATGTCTGCGGATATCGTCTGCCTTGGTCCGTGCCATGAGGTAGAGCAGCCCTTCCGTGCGGACGGGGGAAAGAATGCAGTGTAACCCGCTCATGGTCCTTTCGCCCGCCACCCACTGCTGGAGCAGGCCCAGACATTTGTGCGAGAGTTCGCGTACATCCTGCAAATCTTCTTCCTGACGGCGCGACAGCGAAAGCCTGCGGGCAACTTCCTTCACCTCCGGGTATGCGCAGCCCACCAGCAGCCCGAGAAGGTAGAGCATCCATGGTTCCGGCGAATCGTCAAGGTAGAGCAGGCGATACCATTTAATGACGTTTTCCAGTTCTTCCAGCACCTGATTCTTGGTGGGGGTGATGCGCAGGTGCGGGCTTATGCGCCGCAGAACATCCAGTTCATCCATACGATGCAGGCAGCTCAGGGGGTTGGTTTCCTTGAGAACGGCTTCCAGTTCATGAAAGATTCTGCGTCCGGAGAGTTTTTCAATCAGTTCCAGTTGCAGGGCGTTTTTGATGAGGCGGGTCGTTTGCGGGCCAATCTGAAAGTCGAACCTCTTTTCAAACCGTATGGCGCGCAGTATCCGGGTGGGGTCTTCCACAAAGCTCAGGGAATGCAGCACGCGCAGGACCTTGTCCTTCATGTCTCGCTGCGCCCCGAAAAAGTCTATGAGCCGCCCGAAGTGTCCCTTGTTCAACTGCACGGCCTGCGCGTTTATGGTGAAATCGCGCCGGAACAGGTCCATTTTAATGGAAGACAGTTCCACCGTGGGCAGGGCGGCAGGGTACTCGTAGTACTCCAGCCGTGCCGTAGCCACGTCGATACGTTCTTCCTCGCCGGATCGGTTGGGAAAAATGACAACGGCGGTTTTGAATTTGGTGTGCGCCCGTACGCGCCCCTTGAGGGCTCTGGCAAGTTCGCGGGCAAAGGCTATGCCGTCACTTTCAACCACAATATCCAGATCCAGATTGGTGCGCCCCAGCAGCAGGTCGCGGACAAACCCGCCTACGGCGTAAACCGGCACCCCCAATGTGTCGCCCAGAGCCCCCGCCTGTTCCAGCAGGGTAACGTGGTGATGGGGCAGACGTTCACGGAGCAGCGAGGTGATATTGCGTTCACGGCGTTTTTCCGGGAGCAGCGCCTCGGGAATACGCGCAGGCTCTTCCACAATGGTATTGATAATGTCCGTGCGGGTGATAACGCCCACAATGCTGCCGTTTTCCACCACGGGAACAAGCCGCTGCCTGTTGCCGACCACTATCTCCATGACGGGGAAGAGGCTCTCATCCGGCCCTACGGTCTGCACGTTGCGCTGCATATAGATGCTTACGGGCATGTCGCCCAGCCCGTGCGCCATGGCGCGGGTGGCGGTCTGGTATTCCAGATAGCCGGAAACCTGCGAAGGCTGTTCGGCTTTCACCAGCGGCAGCGCCTTAAGCCCGTATCTGTTCATCACCTCTTCAGCGCGGGCGATGGTGGCGGCATCGTCCAGAAAAACGGCCGGGGCCGACATGTGGTTGCGGACCAGCTTCTGGGGATTGACCGATGAAAAGAGCAGGGCGAACAGTTCATCCTTTACTTGAGAAAGGGTTCTGTCCTTTATGGATGCGGAAGCGGCAAACGAATGTCCGCCACCTCCCATGGAGCTGCATATCTGGCCCACATCCACCTCCGGCAGGCGGCTGCGGGCAACAATATGCACGCGGTCTGCCATGCGTCCGAGGGTGAAGAGAACCTTCAGGTTTTCCATATCCAGCATTTTGTGCGCCAGCAGGGCAAAGTCTCCCACATAATGGTTTATGGTGGCTTCTGCCATGACAATGGGCACGCCGTTTATCTCGTGCGTGCTCGCGGATTGCAGCAGGGAGTTGAGAATGGAAACCTGTTCGGAAGTAAGGTCGCGGGTGATGAGTTCCGAAATGGCATTCAGGTCCATGCCCTGCGTCTTCAGCCATGCGGCGGCATCAAAGTCGTGTTCCGTGGTGGAGCCAAAGGTGAAGGAGCCTGTATCTTCAAATATTCCCAGCCCGAGCAGGGTGGCTTCCTCTTCCGTGACGGAAATGCCCCGGTCGCGGATAAGCCGGGTGATGATGCTCGTGGTGGCACCCCATGGGCGGTATTCGCACAGGTCTGAAGGCAGGTCGTCGTCCGAATCCGGGTGGTGATCATACAGATGGATACTGAGTCCCGGATTGGACAGCGCGCCATCCACATGCGGAATGCGTGAACGCTGGCGCGTGTCTACCACCACCAGCGTGCGCACAGAGGAAAAATCAATATCCTTTGCCTGCTTGAAGTTGAAGAGGTAGGTAGCGCTTTCAATGAAAAAGTTCCGCAGGTTGCGTTCCTGGCTGCCGGGAAACACGAGCACTGCTTCCGGATAGAGCTTGCTCGCGGCGACCATGGCGGCAAGGGCGTCAAAATCCGCATTGGCGTGGGCGGTTATGAGCGTGGGGGCCTGAATGATCTGCCTGGAGTGGGTCACGCGCTACATCCTTGATCGGGGATGGTACTGTTGATGTATCTGCCGCAGGCGCTCTGCCTGCACATGGGTGTATATTTCCGTAGCGGCAATATCGGCGTGGCCGAGCAGCAACTGCACCGTGCGCAGGTCTGCGCCGCCGTCCAGCAGATGCGTGGCAAAGGAATGGCGGAAGGAGTGGGGAGAAACACTCTTGCGTATTCCCGCCTGCAACACATACCGCTGGATGGCCTTCCATACCGCCTGCCGGGTAAGCCCTTTGCCGGAGCGGTTGAGAAATACATTGTTCTGCACCGGAGAAAACGCCGGGCGCCAGTCGCGCAGATAGGCTTCCAGAAAACCGGCGGCAGACGAATGCACCGGAACGATGCGTTCCTTGGCCCCCTTGCCGAAAACACGTATCAGGCCTGTCTGGGCGTCAAAATCCACAGGGGTTATGGCAATGAGCTCAGAAACCCGCATGCCCGCAGCATAGAGCAGTTCCAGCATGGTCCGGTCACGGTAGCCCAGTTTGGTGCGCAGGTCCGGCTGTGCCAGAATGTTTGCTATCTCGTCCTGCGAAAGCACGTCCGGCAGGGTCTTGGGCAGCTTTGGGCTTTCCAGATACTGAACAGGGTTCTCGCCAAGGTCACCTTCTTCCAGACAGTGGGCAAAAAAGCCGCGCAGGGCGGAAAGGTGCCGGGCAAGGGAGCGGCTGTTCAGGCCGCGCCTGCGCAGATGCATGATGTACAGGAAGAGGGATTGATCGTTCACCGATTCCAGCGGGCACCGCTTTTCTTCCAGAAACAGCAGAAATGCCTGCAGGTCAGCCGAATAGGAAGCGATGGTGTTTTCCGCAAGGCCCCGCGTAACCAGCAGGTGCTGGAGATAGTTGTCCACAAGGGGGTGGGAGGGCGGCGCAACGGGCGGAGTGTCTGTTTGTAAAGCTGTCATGCTGCTGCGGCTATGGTGGGTTGTTTTACTGCCTTGGGCCGGTATTGGCGTTGCAGTCCGTTCGCGGAAATACAGGAAACAGGGTACACGCAGCAGGGCGGCTGCACAAGGGGCTGCACGGGACGCAGGGCAGGGCGGCGGCGAAAGAATTTCTTGTTTTTTGCGCCTGCCAATGGCATATGGCACGGGACTGCACTGTCGGAACTGACACCCAGTGACGGAACGGGGCTTATGGCAGAGCCCTTCTTTTTTTACCGGCAACAGGGATTGAAATTTCAAGGAGACTGCACCGTTATGGCACAGTTTAAGCTTGCTGACCGTCTGGAGAAACTGCCCCCCTACCTCTTTGCGGAAATAGACCGCATCAAGGCGCAGGTGGCGGCACGCGGCGTGGATATCATCAGCCTCGGCATCGGCGACCCGGACATGCCCACTCCCGACTTCATCATCGAAGCCATGAAGAAGGCGCTGGAAAAACCGGCCAACCATGCCTATCCCTCATACGCCGGCATGCCCGCCTACCGCGAAGCCGTGGCAGACTGGTACAAGATGCGCTTCGGCGCCTCGCTGGACCCCAAGACCGAAGTGGTGAGCCTTATCGGCTCCAAGGAAGGCATTGCCCACTTCCCGCTGGCGTTTGTAAACCCCGGCGATCTGGTGCTGGTGTGCACGCCGAACTACCCCGTGTATAACATTGCCACGGAATTTGCGGGCGGCGTGGTCAAGTTTGTGCCCCTGACAGAAGACAACAGCTTCCTGCCCGATCTGGACGCCATAGACGAAGCAACCTGGGTTAAGGCCAAGGCCATTTTCGTCAACTATCCCAACAACCCCACGGCCGCCATGGCGGATGAGGCGTTTTACGTCAAGCTCATCAAGCTGGCCAAGCAGTACAATGTGATCGTTGTGCACGATACCGCCTATACGGAAATCTACTACAACGAGAACAACCGTCCGCTTTCCATCATGTCCGTGCCGGGCGGCAAGGATGTTGCCATAGAATTCCACTCCCTGTCCAAGACCTATAATATGACCGGCTGGCGCATAGGCATGGCCGTGGGCAACCCCGATCTGGTGCACGGGCTTGGCAAGATTAAGGAAAACGTGGATTCCGGCGTCTTTCAGGCGGTGCAGGAGGCAGGCATAGCCGCTCTGCGCGAAGGCGAACCCTTTGCCGCCGAACTGCGCGCCATTTACAAGCAGCGCCGCGATACCGTGATAGCCGCCCTGAATAAGGCAGGCATCCGGTGCAACGTGCCGGAATCTACCTTCTACATCTGGGCGCATGTGCCGGAAGGGTATACCTCTTCCGCCTTTGTTTCCAAGGTGCTGCAGGAAACCGGCGTGGTGGTGACCCCCGGCAACGGCTTTGGCGCACCGGGCGAAGGGTACTTCCGTATTTCCCTTACCGTGAATGACGCCCGCCTTGAGGAGGCCGTATCACGCATCGCCAATCTGTAACGGCCTTTATCTGTCTCGGTTCCAACATGGGTGACACGCGGGCCAATCTGGCCGGTGCGATACATGCCATTTCGGAACTGGACGGGGTGACTGTTGAAGCGCAATCGCGCGTGTTTCTTACGGAACCGCAGGAAAAGCGCGAGCAGGAATGGTTTGCCAATCAGGTGCTCCGCATCGCCTGCCGTGCCGACATGTCGCCGCAAGGGCTGCTTACCTCTTTGCTGAACATCGAGTCTTCCATGGGGCGTTGCCGTAAAGGCAACGCCCCTGAAGACCGTTTTGGCCCCCGCATCATTGATATCGACCTGCTGCTTTTCGGAACCTGCGAAATGCAGACCGCTCTTCTCACGCTGCCGCATCCCCGGATGCAGCAGCGGGCCTTTGTTCTAGTACCTTTGTTTGATGTTGCGCCGGAACTGACTTTTCCCGGCGGAAAAACTCTGGTACAAGCCTTGAACGCCCTGACATACAGGGTCGAGGAAGATAGAATCTGGCAATAACGTTAACCGCAGGACCCGCCAATGCTCATAAAACTGCTTATTTTCGCCATCTGTGGCTGGGCGCTTTTCAAGCTTATCACCAACGACAGCAGAAAAAAGGCCGAAAAGAAAGAAAAGAAGATGGAGAAACAGGTCGCCACCGGCGACATGGTGAAGGATCCGGTATGCGGCGCGTATGTCTCGCTGGATCAGGAAATCCGCATCCGCGATGGCGAACAGATTCACCGTTTCTGCAGCTATGAATGCCGCGACAAGTACCTTGCCCAGCTGGAGAAGAACGGACGCGAAATTCCTGCGGAGAGCAGGGCGGAGAACAGGGAAGAAGCCTGATTTCTCATATGCCATGCCCGCCGGACCATGGTACTGTCATGGAATGAGACGGGGAAGGCATTGCCGCAGGCGATGCGGGCGCGCAGTGTGCCGGGAGTCAGCCGCGAGGCAGTGCCGGCATAATGCATTGCCGTGCCTGTAGCGAACTGCATGGAATTTGATATGGTATTCGATGGGGATGAGTGGCAATTGAAGAGTCTGGCTGTTTCCTGAATCGCCCGGTCCGCTACCGTGGCAAGAGACGAGGTGAGCATGCTGTTCTTTATTGATACCGCCAATCTGCATGAAATACGGGAAGCCAAAGCATTCGGCCTCATTGACGGGGTAACCACCAACCCGACCCTTTTTTCCAAAGAAATTTCAAAGGAGAAGGGTGACTGGAAAGCCATTGCCGCAGGTGTGTGCCAAGAGGTGGACGGACCGGTCAGTCTTGAAGTGGTGGGGCTGACCGCCGAAGAGATGATCGGAGAAGCCCGCGAGCTTGTCCGGTTCGGCAGCAATGTGGTGGTGAAAATCCCCATGATTCCCGAAGGAATAAAGGCCGTGCGCGCCTTGACCGCTCTGGGAATAGAGACCAACGTAACGCTTGTTTTTTCGCCGTTGCAGGCTCTGCTTGCCGCCAAGGCGGGGGCAACCTATGTATCGCCTTTTGTGGGCAGGCTGGATGGTCTTGCGCAGGACGGCATGCACCTTGTTCAGGAAATTCTCACCATATACGCCAATTACGGCTATGCCACCAAGGTGCTGGTCGCCAGCGTGCGGCACCCGCGCCATGTGCTGGATGCTGCCATAATGGGGGCGCATGCGGTGACGGTGCCTTTTGGGGTGCTCAAATCCTTTGCGCATCACCCTTTGACAGATTCCGGTCTGGAAGCGTTTCTGAAGGACTGGCAGAAGGTCATCGGCACACCGTAAATTTTTATCTTCCGATTCCTGTCATGAAGAGGACCGCAGAATTCGTTCTGCGGCCTTTTTTTTGGATGCCGGGCTTACGTGCCGGATGTGCATATTCCCGGGGAACATCGGGGCGGAACATCGGCAGGTATAAGGGGCGAAGTATCGGGGCAATTTCTCCGTGCGCATAGGCACGAAGATTGGCTCCAATTCGGGTGTCATAATGTCCCATAATGTAAATTATGTTAACTTTGAAATATATGAAGCCCTTTTATTCCGGTTGGTTGTTTGCCTGTGGATTTTCGTGAAACAATCGATAAGTTTTGCACAGCCGCTGCCTCAGCCGCTACCCTGTGGCCTGTCGTTTTGCCTGTAGCTTGGGCTGTCGTTTGGGCGTGGTCTTCGGAAGGTGGTCCTCTTTCACGTGAGGTTCGCATCCGTCTGCGTACATGAAGGATGAACGCACATGAAGGATGAATGGCGGCCTGCTCCGCGGACCGTTCCCCAGTTCGTTGTTCCCCAGTCCGTTTCTTAGTCCGTTCCGGTCACTTTCAGGTCAGGCATGGCTGTGTGGCATTCAGGGATTCCCTTTTCAGGAATGACGGGCTCCAATTGATGCCCGGTGACGTCCGGTGACATCCGGTATGTGCTCTTGTTGGGCTGTGGGAACGAAAGAAAAAAGGCTTCAGAATCGATTCTGAAGCCTTGAAATGCTTTTCATGTGTATTTTCCCGCACACGGGATAAAGAGGCATCAGTGGGCGCACAAGCCGCCCTTTACGGCGCTGCTATTTGCTTGTCATGCGATACACCCCGTCCCACGCTGTTCCGGGCGGTACGGGCGGGTGTTCCTTATATTCATGGCACCGTTTGATGAACACGCCGGAAGGGGTTATGCCCGCATCGGGGAACCGTTCCATAGCCTGTGCCCGCGTGAACAGGTCTATCGCCTCATCCCATTCCTGTGCCTGATAATGCGTAATGCCCATGGCGAACAGCCGGAAAAGCTCCTGTTCCTGTTCTGTCAGCTCTCCCTTCATGGCCACCAGTTCAAACACTTCAACAGGTTCGCTTTTTCCCACCACGGCAATGCGGTCTATGAAGCGGGCTTCAACCATGTTCCGAACAGGCACACTGCCCCCCTGCCCGTCTGTAATGGCAATGTTCAGGGTATATTCGCTCACCGCCGTATAGATGCCGAACTGTTTGGCTCCCGCTTCCAGCCGCGCCGCCAGATTCACGGGGTCGCCCATCATGGTGTAGTTCATACGCATGGAACTGCCCATGTTGCCCACCACCATTTCGCCGCTGTTTATGCCTATGCGCATGCGCATGTTGTGCACGTTTACAGGCCATTTGCTGCCTGCGGGCCATATCTCCGGGCCGTATCCCTTTTTGTTGCGCTCCTCCTCGGCGGGGTCGTAGGTTTCCTGCAACCATTTGCTCCGCAGAGAGAGCAGCGTCCTCTGCATGTCCACCGCTACCCGGCAGGCGCGCAGGGCGTGGTCCGGAAAATGGATGGGAGCGCCGAAAAAGGCAATGATGGCATCGCCTTCGTACTTGTCCAGCGTACCTCCCTCCGCAATAAGGATATCTGTCATGGCGGAAAGGTATTCGTTCAGAAGTTCCACAAGCTGCGGGGCTGTGAGAATTTCCGAAAAGGTGGAAAATTTTTGAATATCAGTGAAATAGGCTGTCATAACGCGGGCTTCGCCGCCCAGTTCCGGCATGGTGCGTTCCGTGATCATCTCTTCTATGAGCTCGGGCGAAAGGTAGGACTTGAAGGTCGCTGTAAGGAATTTTTTGTGCCCCTCCTCCCGCCTGAACTTCATGACCGTGAGCAGGGCAAAGTTCAGCAGCAGCGTAAGCAGCGGGGTGAGCGGCGAGAAAAACTGCCCCTGCGCGGCAAATGTCCAGTGGCTTAATCCTGCCAGCCCTGCCCCGGCACTGATACAGAGAATGAGGGCGGGAATGGCCCCCGTGAACGAAAGAAGCAGCGTTGAGGCAATGCCCACGGCGAGCACGGCGTTAAATTCCACAATGCGGGCATACCATGGCCGGGTCAGAAAATCGCCCTTGAGAATGTTGTCCAGTACTGTGGCGTGTGCCTCCACACCCGGAAAAACGGGGTCAAAGGGCTGTGCACGCAGGTCTTTCAGGCCCGCTGCGGATGTGCCTATGAGTACCAGCTTGCCGCGCAGGGCGTCTTTAGGCAGGCTCTGGTCCAGAATGTCGGAGGCGGAAATGTAGGGAAAGGTCTGCCCTTTTCCCCTGTAATTGAGGGTCAGGCAGCCTTTGCTGTCCACCGGAATCACCCTGTCCGCAAAGCGGATGGACTCCACCCCGCCCTCCCGCATCTTGAGCACCACCTTGTTGTCACCACCCGTCACCATGAGCAGCGAAAGGGCCAGACTGGGATACAGCTTGTCCTTATACGCGATTACCAGAGGAGTTCTGCGGAGCATGCCGTCCAGATCCGGAACCGTGGTGAAAAAGCCGGAGCCTGAGGCGGAGCGGCTGAGAACGGGGAGGTTGCACACGGCTTCCGGAGCATTGAACAGAGCCTGCGCAGGCTGCGGAGCGCCGGGAGCGCTGAGGATGATGGGGGCTACCGGGTGCAGCAGGCATTCTTCATCTTCGCCCGCGGTGGCTTCAAAGTTGAAGTGGTAGCCAAGAACAAACGGCCCCCGCTGAAGATTGGAAGCCAGCAAGGCATCGTTGTCCATGAGTTCGGCAGGCAGGCCGGAAAAAGCCATTTCCACCCGCAGGTCGTTGGCCATGGTCTGTTGCAGCACCATGGGAGAGGTGCGGTCGGCCTCGGAAAACACTATGTCCAGCCCTACCCCCGCCGCGCCGTAATGCTGGATAAGGGCCAGCAGCATGGCCACGCGGTATCTGGGCCAGGGCCATTGCCCGTGTTTTTTCAGCGATTTTTCGTCTATGTCCACAATGACGGGCACCCCGCTCGTTTCCGGGGTGTGGGTGCTTATGAGAAGCTGGTCATAGACCTTGTGTTCCAGAATGCGGAGAAACAGGGGGTTCCAGAGATAAAGGCACCCCATAAGCAGTGTGGCGGCCAGTCCTGTAGCCACAACGGGAAGCCGTCCTTCGAAGTGTCTTTTCAGGAAGGAACGAAGCGACTCTATACGCAACTCCATGGCGGCATCCCCCTGTCTTGGCGGCTGTTTCCTGCATATGTGCCCGAAGGGGTTCCTTGCGGGCAGCGCGCAGCATCAGGAAGCTTGGGAGCATGCAGAGGGCGCGTCAGCCGTCCTGCTCCCCCGTTGTGCACTCGGAGGTTGAACGGTTGTGCTCTGCTGCTTCCGGCCTTGTTTTCCAGCGCTTATGCATCCAGAACCACTGCTCCGGGTATTTTCTAACATAGTCTTCAACCTGTTGTGTATAGAACTGGGCCACCTGACGGATTTTATCATCCCGTGAGCCGGTCAGTTCTTCTGGCGTGAGCATTTTTCCCACATGGGACTCATATCCCCCCTGCCCGTCCCGCACCAGAAATACAGGCAATACCGCCGCGCCGGAGCGAACGGCAAGAACGGCCGGTCCCATGTTTACGGCCGCTGTATCGTTAAGAAACGGCAGAAAGATGGCCTCGTTGCGGGGGCAGTTATGGTCTACCAGAAAAGCGGCCAGCCCTTTCCTTTTCAGTGCCTTAAGTACGGTGAACACGGCCTGTCTGTGATCCACCACCCGCGCTCCGCGCTGCTGCCGGAAATGGGTGATAAGTTCATGTATGTCAGGATTTTTATTGCGCCGGACAACCACCAGCGCATCTTCGCGCTCACGTTTGACGGTATTGCCAAGAAAGGCCGCCAGAAACTCCCAAGCCCCCAGATGGGCGGTAATTCCCACAATAGGGCCTTCATAATCCAGAGACTGCAAAAGGCCCTGCGGGGGAAGCTCGCGGACATGTCTTTTGCAGAAGTCCTCATCCATCTGGCCGACAAGAAAAAGCTCCAGAAAAGATTGAAAATTATGGGTAAAGCTGGACCGGGCAATGCGCGCAGCCTGTTCCGGCGAAACCTCAAGGTGCTTTTCGATGGCATGTATGGCCAGCCTGCGCCGTGACGGCACAAGATGCCACATGCAGCAGGCCAGAACACGCGCAACTCCCCGTACACCTTTGAATCCAAGCTTCGGGGCCAGCTTGGCGACAGCGTTATACAACGGTTTCATATGCTGTGCCTACAGTGCATTGAGCCGGTCTTCAAGGTCGCGGCTTGCCTGTTCAAGATACGCTTTATCCATCTCACCTTCCGGCAGAAGATACGGCTGTCCAAAAACAACATGCACGCGTGAAAAAGGCAGAGGAATCTGGAACTTATCCCATGCCCGCTCAAACTTGTAGCTTCTGTTCATGTGCAGTCGAATGGGCACAATGCTGGCCTTGGCTCTTGCGGCAATGAAGGCGGCACCTTCCTTGGCCTTATGGCGCGGACCGCGCGGACCGTCCACGGTAAGGCAGGCATGGACCCCGTCTTTACGCAGCATTTTTGAAACTTGAAGTAACGCTTTAACTCCTCCGCGTGAACTGGAACCCCGCGCCGTGCGTACCCCGAACATTTCCATGAACCGGGCAAGATATTCGCCATCGCTGCTTTGGCTTATCACGGCGACAAGATTGAGTTTTCTTTTTGCGTGTACAACAGGGAACAGTTCATCATGCCACAGGGCAAAAACCATGGGTTCCCCGCGCGCGTCCATGGCGTCCACGGTTTCACGCCCCTGCTCGGTAAACCGCAGCGTGGCGTAGAGGGTGCGCACAATGCCATAGAGCACGGGGGCGATGAGCCATGCCGGTACGGTCAGCTTCTTCGTCTTCACCTAGACTATCCCTCCGGGAGCGGGACATGTCGCCGGTTCATCGCCCATGCTGTCCGTGTTGAACTGCATGTCATAGAGCTTGGAATAGAGGGGGCATGTTCCCAGCAATTGTTCGTGCCTGCCCTGCGAGACAATGGAGCCGTGGTCCATGACCAGAATGCGGTCCGCCGAAAGCACGGTGGAGAGCCTGTGGGCAATGACAATGCTGGTGCGCTGCTTCATAAGGTTTTCCAGAGCCTGCTGGACAATGCGCTCCGACTCAGAATCCAGCGCGCTGGTGGCTTCGTCCAGAATGAGCAGCGGCGCATTTTTCAGAATGGCGCGGGCAATGGTCAGCCGTTGCTTTTGCCCGCCGGAGAGCTTGGTACCCCGCTCTCCCACCACGGAGTCATATCCTTCCGGCAGCGTGAGGATGAAGTCGTGCGCAAAGGCTGCGCGGGCAGCGGCGTAAACGGCCTCATCCGGCACATCTGTCTGTCCGTAGGCAATATTATCGCGCACGGAGAGATTGAACAGAAACGCATCCTGCGAAACCATGGCGATATTCCGGCGCAATGTGGCCAGAGTGTATTCACGGATGTCCTGCCCGTTGACCAGAATCTGTCCCTGCTGCTGTTCATAGAACCGGGGAATCAGGTTCACGAAGGTGCTCTTGCCTGCCCCGCTCGGCCCGACTATGGCGACACGTTCCCCCGCGTTTACGGAAAAATTCACCCTGTTCAGGGCCGGGTTCGGGCAGCCTTCATAGGCAAAGGTCACGTCCCGGAACTCCAGTTGGCTGAAAGGCGGGGTAAACGGTATTGTGCCGTCCTTTTCCACCACTATTTTTTGCGAATCCAGAATTTCGAATACCCGTTCCGCACCGGCAAGGGCTCTCTGAACGTCCAGATTGGCGGAGTTCAGTTTTTTTACCGGCGCGTACAACAATCCGAGAGCGGTGAGAAAAGAGAGCAGTTCGCCCACGGTCATGGCTCCTTCCGCCACGCGCATGCCGCCTGCAAGCAGAACCACCCCCGCGCCTATGGCACCCACTATATCCATGACAGGCGATGAAAGTTCGCTGTAAATGACTTCTTTTACGGCGATCTTCACCAACCTGCCGTTTTCACGCCGAAAGTTATCTCCTTCGCTCTTTTCCGTGTGGAACGCCTTCACCACGCGAATGCCGCTGAAGACTTCCTGCAGAAAAATGGAGATGTCTGCGAGCTTAACCTGATTTTTTCTGCCCAGCTTGCGCAGCTTTTTTCCAAAGAAGATGATGGGAAAACCGGCAACAGGCAGAACAAGAACTGCCCAGATGGCAAGGTACCAGTCCTGATAGAACACCACGCCGATGAGGGCGGCCATGGTGAACGTCTCGCGGATCATCATGACCACGGCGGGCAGGCTTGAGCGGATGAGCACCACGTCCTGAATGATGCGCGACATGAGGTCGCCCACCTTTTCCCGCTCAAAGAACTTCATGGGCAGAAAAATCATCTTGTCGTACAGTTCGTTGCGCAGTTGCTCCAAAACCTTGAGCGCGCAGTAGCGCATGAGAAAGTTCTGCACATAGCGGCCCGCGGCCTTGGCGGTAAAAATGCCCACCATGGCCAGCACAATGAGCATCATGGCCTGCATGTCCTTGGCATTCAGGCCGTCATCAAAGGCGGGCTGAACAATATAGGCCGTTCCGCCTTCAGCGGCGGCGACAACCAGCATGGCCGCAACGGCTATGGCAATTTTGCCTTTGTAGGGTTTGAAGTAGCTGATACAGCGTTTGAGAAGGGGGATGCTTTTTATTTGATCGCTTTTCCTGTCGTATTTCACCAGTTCGGACATGCGAATATTTTCCCGGCTCCGCGCAGGAGCGTAACGGCAATGTGTTTTTTGACTTGACCAGCTACCAGCGGCTGATATCTCCTAGGACACACAGGAGGAATACCATGCCAGAAATCGAACTGAACTGCCAGAACCTTGCATGCCCCCAGCCCGTGCTGGAGTGCAAGAAACTTATTGAATCGAAAACCCCCGCCGTTTTTTCCATCCTGGTGGATAATGATGCCGCGCGCGAGAATGTTTCGCGCTTTGTCAGCAGCAAGGGGTACACCGCAGAGGTGCAGTCCGTTGCGGGCGGCTGGCGCATTGTGGCTACCGCATCGGGCCAGCCCGCGCAGGAGTGTGGCTGCGAAGTCATGGATGCTCCGCAACTTGCGGCCATTGACCGCAAAGTCTGCGTGTTTATTGCCTCAGATGTTATCGGCAGCGGCAATGATGAACTCGGCGGCAGGCTGATGAAGAACTTCATGGCTACTCTGCCGGAACTGGGAACGGACCTGTGGCGTATTGTCATGGTGAACGCGGGCGTGAAGCTGGCTGTGGAAAACAGCCCTGTACTGGAAGAGCTGCAGCGGCTGGAAGCAGCAGGGGTTTCTATCCTTGTGTGCGGTACCTGCCTTGATTTTTTCAACATTCTTGATAAACGGGCCGTTGGTCAGACAACAAACATGCTGGACGTGGTCACAAGCATGCAGTTGGCCGCCAAAGTCATAAGGCCCTAGGAACAATCTTCAATGTCAGGCAAGAAAGACGTGTCCGGCCAGTCCAGAGGCAGAACCCGGGAAGACAAACCCGCTTCCGGAAAATCCGGCGACAGAAACCGGAGCAAAGCGCGCCGCTCTCCCTCGTGGTCGCAGGAAGCTGCCCCCCATGCGGATTCCGCGCGCAAGACCGGTGCTCCCCGTACGCCTCGCGGCGAAGGCGCGCCCACGGGTAAGGGAAAGTTCGCAGGCAAGCGGTTGCAGGAGTCCGGCGTATCTCCCAAGGGGCAAGGTGCCATACCGCAACCGGAACAGGCAGCGGTTTTATCCGACGAACCCGTGCGGGTGAACAAGGCGCTGGCCGCCGCAGGCATATGCTCCCGCCGAGCAGCCGATGAGCTGATTGCGCAGGGGGCTGTATCCATCAACGGGCAGGTTGTCACCACGCCCGGCATAAAGGTGGTGCCGGGTAAAGACGTACTCGCCGTGAACGGTGTCACCGTCAACCTTCTCGGCCAGACACGCTCGTTTGCCTACATCATCATGAATAAGCCTGCGCGTGTGGTCACCACGGTCAAGGACCCTCAGGGGCGTACGACGGTTCTCGATCTGCTGCCTGCGGAACTGAAGAACGGTCGTCTTTATCCTGTTGGTCGGCTGGACTTTTTTTCTGAAGGTCTGCTGCTGCTCACCGACGATGGCGAAATGACCTACCGGCTCACGCATCCCAAATGGCACCTGACAAAGGTCTACAGGGTCCGCGTTCGGGGTTCCGTGCCGGATTCCGCCCTGAAGATCATGCGATCAGGCATGACCTTGGCAGAGGGGGAGCAGCTTGCTCCGGTCAAGGTGAACGTGCTGCGTGAAGAGAACGACATAACCACACTGGAACTGCATCTCATGCAGGGGGTGAACAGGCAGATACGCCGCATGTGCCGCGACCTTGGCCTGACCATCCTTTCGCTGAAGCGGTTCCGGCAGGGACCGCTGGACCTCGGCAATCTGGACAGGGGAAAATTCCGTATGCTGGATGAGGCGGAAATATCCCTGCTGCGCCGCTCTGCCGGGTTGGAATAGTCCCTCCCCCGCACCATAAAAAACGCCCCCCGCCGTTTTCATAACGACGGGGGGCTTCTTGCATCATGGCGGGAGGTTACTCCCCTATTTTCTTTTCCTGAACATCCTGGGTGCGGTCTTCCACATCCACCCCTGCCGGGGGCGTGAATTCAAAAAGCGATGCGGCGGGGCCGGTGTTAAACCGCATCCCGCTGAAGTGGATTTCGTTCTCGTTACCGTAGAAATCCACCGTAAGAATGCGCTGCACGCTGTGGTCGGCCGCTATCCACATGGTGGCTTCGGTGAGGTCCGTTGTCGGTTCCTTGGCAAACAGGTGCAGAACGGTCAGCCCATCCTGCGGGGCGGCCTCTTCCACGTAAAATTCTTCTTTAAGGTTGGCCTGACCGGTAATGAACCGCAGGGCGGTCTTTGTTTCATGCACCAGTGATGCCGGATACTTGTACACCACTTCCTCATCCACAAAATAATTCCATACGGCATCGGGATTTATCACCAGCAGTTCAGGGGCGGGCGTTTTCGTATCCCAGCGTATGCGGTCCGGTGCGAGAAAATGAAAAGTGCCGGAGCGCGATTCCGTGCTGCCGCTTTCCTTGTGGCGCAGGGTCTGCGAGAATGCGGCTTCCATGGACTTCATGGCCTTGTAGCGCGCCTGAATGCTCCCGGTTATGTCTTCCGCAAAGACTGCTGCGGGAAGCCACAGCAAGGCCATGAAGGCGACTGCAATGCTCTTCAGCGGGATGCGGCTTACCGCCTGCCCTGCCGCACCGGTCTTTGTTTTGATACTGCGAATCATACCAGTTAGTGCTCCTGATCAGGATTGTCTGCGTGTGATGGGACTACATATCTCCCCGGCTGCCGCCACCGATGATGGCCCGGGGTTTGCTGCCGTCTGCGGGGCCGATGATGCCGTCCTGTTCCATCTGTTCCACATAGCGGGCCGCACGGTTAAAGCCGATGCGGAAACGCCGCTGGATAAGCGAAATGGAGGCCTTGCCCTGCTGCATGACAAAGGCAATGCACTCACTGTACATGGGGTCGTCAGATACCGAGCCTGCCGGTCCCCCGTTGCCGTCAAATCCGAAATCGCCCGTCCCCTCGTTCCCCCACTCCGCAAAGTCCACGTTGTAGGTGGCGGGCATCTGCGACTTCCAGTAGCTGACCACGGAACCTACATCCTCATCACTTACAAAGGCACCGTGCATGCGTTGCAGTTTTCCGCCGCCCGCCTTGAACAGCATGTCGCCCTTGCCGAGAAGGTGTTCCGCGCCCACCGTGTCCAGAATGGTCCGGGAGTCGTGCTTTGCGGTAACCTGAAACGAAATGCGGCACGGAAAGTTGGCCTTGATGAGCCCGGTCACCACATCCACGCTGGGACGCTGCGTCGCCAGAATGAGATGAATGCCCGCCGCACGCGCAAGCTGCGCAAGGCGTACGATGCTTGTTTCCACCTCTTTGGCGGCTGTGAGCATAAGGTCTGCCAATTCATCAATGATAATGACAAGATACGGCATGAATTCCAGCCCGGCAAACTGCTCGGGCCGATCTTCATCCAGTCCTTTAAGTTTTTCATTGTAGCCGATGATGTTCCGCACGCCGAGCACCGCCATGGCCTCGTAACGCCTGTCCATTTCATGCACGGCCCAGTCAAGGGCGTTCTTGGCCTGCGACATATCCGTGACCACCGGATGCACCAGATGCGGCATGTCTGCGTAAACGGCCAGTTCTATGCGCTTGGGGTCTATGAGCAGCAGCTTCAGTTCTTCGGGCGTGGTGCGGAACAGCAGGCTCATGAGCACGGAGTTTATGAACACACTCTTGCCCTGCCCCGTGGCCCCTGCCACCAGCAGGTGCGGCATTTTGGCAAGGTCTGCGGCAAAGGGCGCGCCGGAAATATCCTTGCCTATGGCGAGCGTGAGCGGCAGGTCCGCCTTGCGGAAAATATCCGAAGCGATAAGCTCGCGCAGGCAGACCGTTTCCCGGTGGTCGTTGGGTATTTCTATGCCCACGCTGTCCTTTCCGGGAATGGGAGCCTGAATGCGTATGGAAATGGCACGCAGCGCCATGGCCAGATCATCTGCCAGATTGGCGATACGGCTCACCTTCACGCCCGGTGCCGGCTTGATTTCAAACATCGTGACCACGGGACCGGGGGTAATGCGCTGCAACTCGCCCTGAACCCCGAAGTCCGCAAGGCACTCAATGAGCATACGCCCCTTGTTTTCCAGAACATCCTTTGTGGTCCGCTTGGCGTCTGTGGTGTGGGCAGAGAGCAGGTCCAGACCCGGCAGGCGTATCGTGCGGCCGGAAGCTGCCGAACTGCGCGCCTTGGGGCGCGGCGGTGCACTCTTGCCCGCAACAGGGCCGTGCGGCTCGTCTATTACCACACGGGCTGCCTGTCCCGGAGCATGAATATCTGCTTCCGGTGCGGCAGGGCGAGCGGTGCGGGCGGGTTTTGCACCTGCCTGCACGTCAATAACGGCATTTGGGGTAACTGCATCCGGGCCGCCTTCGCCGTCTGCCAGAGCAAGCAGCGTTCCCCGTTCAGCCTTGGGCTTGGGCCGGAAAAGGCGCATGGCCTTTCTTTCCCGCCGTTCTTCCGGCGGGCGTATGGCTTCATCTTTCGCGTTCTGAATAAAGTTCTTCATCATCTCAAGGAGTTGCCTAAGACCATGCCGAACATTGGAAAGAAGCTCTGCCCATGAACTGCCGAAGGTAAGCTGCAGGCCGCACAAGGTGATGAACAGCCACAGCAGGCTGGCTCCTGCCGGTCGCAGATAATACCACCCCACCCTGTGGAGTGATGTGCCCAAAAAGCCGCCGCCCGCAATGTGCCCAATGCTCATTTCCCCAGCCGCGCCAAGGCAGCTGAGGCTGATGCCGCACAAAAGAACCCCCGTCCATCGCCACCACATGGCGGTGAGGCCCGGAATAAAACGTCTTGCGCCTGCGAAAATAAAGGCAACAGCCCACACATAGGCTGCAATGCCGAAAAAATCGACAAGCATACCGGAAAGATAGGCCCCGAACAGCCCGACGGCGTTGCTGATGTTGACCGGAGATGTGACGACATGGTTCAGGCCGGGGTCCGCGTTGTCATACGTGGCGAGGCTGAGAAAAATAAGAAGACCCCAGAAGATGAGAAACAGGCCGAACAATTCCCGGGCTACACGGTTGCCATCCGTAGCGCTACCCTCCGTAAAAAACATTAAAGGAAAAAGGGATACGGCCCTTACAACCATATCCCTTATCGTATTCTCCTGCATACGTCCACCGTGCGCGGGGTTGCCGCCAGCGGGGACAAGGCGGGGCGTGCTAGTTTTCTCTGCTCAGGTATTCACGGGTTTCCGTGTTCACCTTCACGCGGTTGCCTATGTTGATGAACAAAGGCACGTTCACCACCAGTCCGGTTTCCAGCGTGGCAGGCTTTGTGACGTTGGAAACCGTGTCACCCTTGGCACCGGGTTCCGTATGGGTCACTTCCAGCACGAGCGAAGCAGGCAGTTCCAGATCAAGGGGATCACCGTTATACAGCATGATCTTAACCTGCTGTCCGTCCTTCAGAAAATCTTCCTTGCCGTCAGAATTTTCTTTGGACATGTAGTGCTGTTCGTATGATTCCAGATCCATGAGAACCAGATTGTTGCCCTCAATATACAGGAACTGCATGTCCCTGTGCTCTATGTCAGGCTTGCCCACCTTTTCGCCGGAGCGGAAGGTCTTGTCCACCACGCGGGCGTTGAGCAGGTTTCGCAGCTTGGTGCGTATCATGGCGCCGCCCTTTCCGGGCTTAAAATGCTGAAATTCAATAATTTCATACGGCGTTCCTTCCATAAGGATCTTCAGGCCGCGTTTAAAGTCGGTAGTGGAATACATGTTATCCTCCAAAAATTCCGGCATGATGCCGGGAGTATACTCGATCGGGACCTTGGTCGGCTATGGAACGGCGCACCCTACTCTTTTTCATGGTGCTGCACAAGAGCCTGCACCGCCAGTGCGTAGCTGAGCATACCGAATCCGGCTATGACTCCTATAACGTGCCTGCCGATAAAACTCTTTTGGCGCAACGGCTCCGGACGGGCAAGCACATTGCTCAGATGCACCTCCACGCAGGGAACCTCTATCCACGCCAGGCAATCCGCCAGGGCAAGGCTTGTGTGGGTGTATGCACCGGCGTTAAACACCACGCCATGCATGCCCTGCTCCCGTGCCTGCTCCAGCCGGTCTATGAGCGCCCCTTCGCTGTTTGACTGGTAATACTCCAGTTCCACATCGGCGGCGCGGTGACCCATAACCTTGTCCAGAAGCGCGGGGAGTATCTCCATGCCGCTGGTGCCGTAAATTTCCGGCTGACGCTTGCCCAGCGCGCCCAGATTGGGGCCGTTCAGTATAAGGAACCGGTATTTGGACATGCGCTTTCCCCTTTGTGTTTGCACCGTCATTCTGATAGTGATGCACATGCACATAGTGCAAAACAAGGCATATTTTCCGAACAATTCCGTTCTGTCAAGACGACTGACCACCTAAGGGATGCCATGCAGCCGACCCTTATTCTCGAAGATACCATTTACACGCTGGATCAGCTCAAGCTGGGCAGCGTACCTCAGGTAGCATTGGCGGGGCGCTCCAACGTGGGCAAATCCTCGCTGGTAAACGCCCTTGCGGGCAGAAAGAAGCTGGCCCGCATCAGTTCCACGCCCGGCAAGACCCAGAGCCTTAATTTCTACCGCGTTGAGCCATGGGGTTTCTATCTCGTGGACCTGCCGGGATACGGCTATGCCCGCGCCTCCAAGACAGACAGGGAGCAGTGGGCAAAGCTCATCAATACCTATCTTACCGGCACGCCGGGGCTCAAGGCTCTGGCCGTGCTGCTGGACTGCCGCATCCCCCCGCAGAAGCTGGATATAGACATCACCGCCTACGCGCACTCCATTTCCCTGCCGCTCCTGCCCATTCTCACCAAGGCGGATAAATGCAAACAACGGGAGCGCGCAGCAAAGCAGAAAGAGTGGGCCACGCTGCTCGGCGGGGTTAGCCCCATCATTTCTTCTGCCGAATCCGGTCTGGGGCTTACGGCCATATGGGAAGCCCTGCGCCGCGCCGCACTGGGCGATGCGGCAGAATCCCTTACCGACGGAGCGGAAGCAGAACCCCCTGTAGAATCATGATTTCTCCGGAGAAGGTGGCTGCTATGCCCCCTTCCCCATTCATGAACGTTTCCCGGCAAGAACAGAAAAAGGGCGGCTCCCGTGCGGAACCGCCCTTTCCTGTTTTGTCATATCCTGCCGGAGAAACCGGCTAGAGCCATTTGAAGTAGTCCTTCCACGAGCCTTCGCGCCGTTCGCGCTCGGATTCGGTAAGCTGCTCCTGACTCTTCAGGTAGGAAAGCCGTGCGCGTTCCCGCGCATATTCCTGATATTCCTCCACATCGGCATACTGTTCCACAACGGTTTTATACCGCATAAAGGCCGATGTGTAGCGATTTGTGCGCCAGTAGAAATCTGCCACATATATTTCATGCTCGGCCATATACTTCCGGCATATGTGCAGATACTCCAGTGCCTTGGCCGCATACTCCGTTCCCGGGTGTGCCTCCTGCAGACGCATGAAATACTGGTATGCTTCTGCAATGTTGGTTTGCGGGCGGTCTATGGAGATAAAACTCTTGAGGTTGGCATTGCCGATCTGGAACAGAACATACGGAATGGCCTCATGCCGCGGATGCAGCATTTCGAATTCCTTGTACGTGTCCACCGCCAGCATGTATTCTTCGTCAAGGAAGTAGGCATCGCCGAGCGAGAGTTCCGCTTCAATGGTGTACGGGCTGAAGGGATAGCGGTCCTTGAGCGTGGTAAAGTACTCAGTGGCGGACGCATAATCCTTCTCACGCATGGCATCGTTGCCGGCCTCAAAAAGCTCCTGAGCCGTGTCTTCCGGCGGCGGCAGGTAAAAATAGTCAATTATGCCGCACCCGTTAAGCATGAAGAGCACCGGGAGCAGCAACACAAGGCGTATTGCAGTTCTTCGCATCAATGTCTTTCCAGATAGTGGAATGCCGAGTTGGCGGCAGTTGCGCCGTCGCCTACCGCAGTGGTCACCTGACGGCAGTTTTTGGAGCGGCAGTCCCCGGCGGCAAAAATCCCGGGCAGGCTGGTCGCCATCTCCGTGTCCGTAACGATGAATCCGTTAGCATCGGCGGTCAGCCCTTCGGGGTAGAAGTCCTTGATAGGCTCATAGCCCACAAAGATAAACAGGCCGTCCAGCTTAAGCATTTGTTCTTCACCCGTTTTCAGGTTCTTCACCGTCACGCCGGTCAGGCTTTGCTCGCCGTGTATGGCAGTGACAACGGAACTGCGGATGATGTTAATGTCGGGCACGATGCACACCTTGTCCTGCACGCATTTGGTGGCCCGGAAATCATCCCTGCGGTGGATGAGATGCAGCTTTCTGACCAGACGGGAGAGGTAAAGCGCTTCTTCCAGCGCGGAGTTTCCTCCGCCAACCACGCCCACTTCCTGACCGCGGAAGAAGTTGCCGTCGCACAGCGCACAGTATGAGATGCCGCGCCCGATAAGGCGTTCCTCATTGGGCAGCCCCAGCTTCTTGTATTTGGCTCCCGTGCAGATGATCACGGTCTTTGCCAGCACCCACTCGTCGCCAATGCGCACCTTGTTGGCACCGGGAGCGTACACCACTTCCTTTACGGCATCGGAATACCGGTCATACGTGTACCCTTCCAGATGCGCGGCAAAAAGATCGGTAAGCTCGTACCCTTTTATCCCCTTGGGAAATCCGGGATAGTTCTCAATCTCTTCGGTCATGAGCAACTGGCCGCCGGGAGAAAGCATCTCCGCAAAAGCCACGGAAAGCCCTGAACGCAAAAGATAAAGGGCGGCCGTAATTCCTGCCGGCCCCCCCCCTATCACCAGAGAATCATACTCTTTCATTAGCTAAGGGCCTTCTGAGAGATCATGTCCTTTATGCTGCTCTTGGAAACCGCGCCGGTGATCTGTTCCACCACTTCGCCGTTCTTGAACAGGATGATTGTGGGAATGGCGCGGATGCCGTATTTGCTGGGAGTGGCGGGATTTTCATCCACGTTCATCTTGGCGATGCGTACCTTGCCTTCGAACTCGGCAGCCAGCTCATCAATAACAGGGCCCATGGCTCGGCAGGGACCGCACCAGGGTGCCCAGAAGTCAACCAGAGCGGGGATAGAGGACTTGAGAATTTCAGCATCAAAATTGCCGTCTGTTACCTGCACTGCCATGGTTCGCTCCTTTCAAGGTTTAGACCGGCTTCCTGCCGGTTCCTTCGTGCATGATGGAGGCATGAAGTAAGAGCTACCTCATGTCGTCAATTCAACTACAAATATTAGTGGTTGCGGGGTGTGTCAAGGGAAGGGTTCGGCAAGCGGGTTATTTCCCGCAAATCTTGGAACAGGGCTCCCCGTCCTGCACCATGTCGTCCGGTATGGCCTGTCCCCTCGGAATGGCTTCCAGATCAAGCTGATGGCGCAGGCCCAGTTTTGCCAGTTGCTCCCCTGCATACGCCACCATGGCACCATTGTCCGTACACAAAGAAAGTGAAGGCAGCACGGCCTGCACGCCAAAATGTTCCGCAAGGCCGGTCATTGCTTCGCGCACCATACTGTTTGCCGCCACGCCGCCAGCCACCACAAGAGAAACCGGTCTGCCGTGTTCCTGCGCCATAAGGCGCTCCAATGCCCGCTGCATCTTAATGCGCAGGGTCTGCGCAACTGTGTGGTTGAACGATGCGCATACAGCCGCGAGGTCATGCAGTGCAAAGGGGGCGTTTTCGGAGATGACACACTTTCGGGCCGCCTCATCCGGCGAGGAGAAACGTAGGTGCGGATTACGCTGAATATGCAGAGAAGCTGCCGTCTTCAGTCCGCTGAAGCTGAAATCAAGGTTGTCGTTATCCACATACGGTTTGGTGAAGAGCTTCTCATCGGGCACAGCCATGCGGCCAAGCCTGTCGATCAGATGCCCGCCGGGATACGGCATATTCAGCATTTTCGCAACTTTATCAAATGCTTCTCCGGCGGCATCGTCAAGGGTGCGCCCCATCAGTCTGAAGTCGTTCGCAGAAAGAATGTGGTAAATGTGTGTATGCCCGCCGGAGACCAGCAACCCCACAGCCGGAAACCGCAACGGCTGTTCCAGCCCTGCGGCCAGTAAATGGGCATGAAGATGGTTCACCCCCACCAGCCGCGCATTGTTTGATGCGGCAAGGCCCTTGGCAAAGCCCAGCCCCACCAGCAGGCTGCCCAGCAAGCCCGGCCCGCGTGAGACGGCCACCGTATTGATCATGGCAACAGGCAGGCCCGCCTTGTTCATCAGGTCCTCAAACAGCCTGCCGATGAGCCTGTAATGCTCCCGTGAGGCAATCTCCGGCACCACCCCGCCGAAGAGGGAGTGAATGTCCGTCTGCGAGGATATAACACCATGCAGCAGTTTTCCGTCCCGGACCAGAGCCAGAGCGGTTTCGTCACATGAGGTTTCAATGCCGAGCGTGATCATCAGAATAGTCCGGTTTGTTGTACCGCCGAGTCATAAAGCGCAATGACGCCACTCCGCCAGCCAAAGCGTTCCGCCCGGGTGGCGGGGAGCGTCTTCGGAGGAGGATGCATCCGTTTTCCGCACATGCGGCAATAGATACGTGAGTGCGGTGCCGGCGTGGCGATGAAGGCCTGATCGTATCTGGTCCCTGCCCGATCCTGCCTGGTCCTAGTCGGTCTGCGCGTACATTCTGGTAACCGCGTCCACATCTCTCGGAGAACCGATAAACAGGGGCACCCGCTCATGCAGGTGTTCGGGTTGTATTTCCAGAATGCGCCTGCTGCCGTCAATGGCCTTTCCCCCAGCCTGCTCCACGAGAAAGGCCAGCGGAGAGGCTTCGCACATGAGCCGGAGTTTGCCCTGAGGCCGGGTGGGGCTCCGCTGATCCATCGGGTACATGAAGATGCCCCCGTTCAGCAGATTGCGGTGAAAATCCGCCACCAGCGATCCCACATAGCGCAGGGAGTACGGCGCGCCCCGTTCGTTCTCCGGGCTTTTGAAGTACTCCACCACCCTGCGGGTGCGGGCATCCCAATAGTGGTAATAGGCCTCGTTGACGGAGTAGACCTTGCCCCGTTCCGGGATGCGGATATCCGGGTGAGACAGCAGAAATTCGCCCACGCTGGGGTCCAGCGTGAATCCGTGTACACCCTCACCCGATGTATAGACAAGCATGGTCGAGGAGCCGTACAGAAAATACCCTGCCGCAACCTGCTCAACGCCGCGTTGCAGCACGTCTGCCATGGTTACATCGTCTTCAGAGGCAGATTTCCGCTTAAGGATGGAAAAGATGGTTCCCACATTGATGTTCACGTCAATGTTTGAAGAGCCGTCCAGCGGGTCGAAGATGAGAATATAGTCTCCCCGCCTGAATTTTTCCGGAACGAGAATGAGGTCGGCATTCTCTTCAGATGCCATGGCGCACAGCACCCCGGTTCTCTGCAAACGGTGGATGAGCGTGCGGTTGGCAAAGTCATCCAACTTCTGAACCTGCTCCCCCTGCACGTTGGTCTCGCCGGTTGCTCCGAGAATATCCAGCAATCCCGCCTTGTTGACTTCGCGCTGAATGATCTTTGCGGCAAGAATGAGGTCATAAAGCAAGGCCGTGAACTTGCCCGACGCAGAAGGAGACTTCGTCTGATGAAGCAGAACGTGTTCCGTTACGGTAACCTGACGCATGATTCCTCCTTCCGGCTTAGAAGCATTCTTTACGGCGGCTTACAACTCCGGCATCCAGCGCGCCCACATTGTAGTCCAGTCCCGTTCCCTTGCCGAGGAATTCCTTGACGTGCTTAAACGCTTCTTCCTTGTCAGGAGTGTCTGCAATCTGGACAACATGCCACAACTGACCATTCCGGTCATACAGCTTCATCAGGCAAGGCGAATAGCCGAAGGTGCGCAGCAGGTTCATGCGGTCCTGCGCATACTGCGGATTATGGAAGGCGCCGATCTGCACCGACCATACAATATCCTTGGTCAGCGGAGCAGGTTGCGGGGTGTCGCTCATGGCAGGACGTATGGCCTTGGGTTCCTGAGCCGCAGCAGGCTGCCGGGCTTCCGGGGCTGCCATAATGTCAAACTCGCTGGATTCTTCTTCAGCCTCCTGTGCCGCAGGCTCGGGAGCGGGAGCGGGAACCGTCGGCACGTCACGCACGGGAGCAGGCGCGGCCAGTGCTTCCAGCTGTCTGGGGTCAATGGGGTATTCATCGGTTGATGCGGCAAATACGAGAGGCAGGTTTCCGATATACTTGGCTATCCACAAAAATTCGCCATACTTGTTGCTCTCTGTGTCAGAGGAACGTCTGCGCAGCGTCTTTTCCCACTCCACAGTCTCCAGCGGTGTTTCCTCCATTACATAATGGCCGGGCCAGAGGGTAAACGTGGGGCTCAGAATCACAAGGCGCGCCGGTTGCGGGCACAGGTGCAGCAGGTTGCGCGGGTCGAAATGGGCGACGACCATACCCTTCATCTCATTATCCACAAAGAAGGGGGTGCCCACATAGACTTCGGGGCCGAGCGGATTGTCCTGCGCATAGGCGCGCATGTCCCGGTAGCTGATCTTCTCGTCTTCTTCAAACAGCGGCATGAAGTCCAGACTCTTCATGGAAACGGCGGGGCGCTGCAGATACATGTCCCCTTCCGGAGAAACAACCGCAACACCGCTGAGCCACGGATAGCGGTCAAACATGTCATTCACCCACGCTTCGGTGGGAAAGACATCCTGCGCCAGCATGTCGCGCCGGAACGATTCCAGAGCCATGCCCACAGGCGTGTACACGGTTGCCAGCTTATCCTCCACGGCAGAGGCATCCGCTTCCTGAAATTTCAGTGTGGCGGGGGTATTTATGTATTCACGGTAGTATCTGCGGGTATCTTTCCACACATTCTTCGCGGCCTGCTTGCAGCCGGAGGCCAGAGAAAGCGAAAAAGCCATGAGGACAATAAGAAAAATCAGACGACGCACGTATACTCTCCTGAAAGGATTGTGTTTATACCAAAGATTGCCGATCGGGGGCGGCGCTGTGGCTGGTGATGGCACAGAAAGGAAGGGGGTTATCGCGCCGCACGGGCCTCTAAGCGCTCCGCAAGGGATTCAAGGGTGTTGATAAGTTTGGTTTTTCCCTGAAGAGGCTGGTTTTCCGCTGTTACATGTTCCGGCACGGCGGTTCTGCCGCTTGCGGCTACTGTGTGGCGGAAAGCTTCCACCCGTTGCCTTTCTGCCGGTTCCTGTGCACTGGCGAGCAACTCGTCGCAGATTTCCAGAGCACCTCTGGTGTCACCCTGCTCCGCCAGCACCTTGGCCATGGAAAGAGTCCGCAGCGAAAACGGCTCGTCCTCTGCCTCGTCCTCAACGTCCGCACCGGAAAACTCGCCGGAACCTCGCTGAACATGTCCCCTCACCAGCGGAATGGGGCCTGTTGCAGAAACAATACCCCCATCGGATTCATCGTCTTCTTCGTGCGATGGGACGGGCGGAGGAGCAACCACCTTAAGCGGTGCCATGGAAGGTGAAGCGGATGCCGCTGCGGCCCCCTGCTCTCCCATGAGTACCTGGCGCAGGCCTTGCTCGATGATTTCGGTCCAGGATATGGAGGCATCCGCGAACGCGGCGGAAAGGAAAGAGAGGGCTACCGCAGCATCTTTCGACTGCGGCTGTGCGGAAAGGGTTCCGGCCCAGCTTTGCCAGAAGGCGGGATATCGTTGCAGCACATCACCTATGGAGCGTATCTCCGCTTCCATGGCGGGCCGGTGTCGGGCATCCATTGCCGCCATTCTGCCAAGGCAGTCTATGAGCAGCATCCGGGCTTCAAAATGTTCGGTATTCCGTTCCAGCCCTTGCTTCAGCGTTGCTATGGCTTCCGGGTACTGGTCATTTTCGGCGAACAGCTTGGCAAGCGGAAAGAACACCTTGGAACTCGGTTCCAGTTCCAAAACTTCCTGATACCATTTAATCTTTGCCTTCATCCGGAGCGGCTCCTGCTCTACCCTCTTTAATTGTATCCGGAAAGATATACAAAATTTCGTTATCCTTAACGAAATTCATCCGCTGGCGAATTACTTTCTCTATATACTCAGGGTTGGATTGCAACAAGCGAATTTCCTGACTCAAGGCCAGATTTTTTTCCCTCAATTCTGAAAGTTGCTGCTCCAGGGCTTCATGCTCAGCCTTCAGTTCACGATAGGAAAAAAGCCCCTGATCGCTTATCAGCATCCTGCCCAGCAGAAAGAGGATCAGGATAACCAGAAACCCCAGCAGTACGCGCTTCCAAAACATGGTCAATTCAGGCGCCGCGATGCGGTGCTGCGTTCCCGCATATCAGAAAGCGGTCCTTTAAGTTCTTCAAGAAAATTGGCTGTGGCAGTTTCAATCCTGCGCACGTCCTCTTCCTGCAATTCCACGTCATCCAGCTTTTCCATAAAGGATTTGAGCAGATCGAACTCCTTCATGAGATCATGGCCGATTTCCAAACCTTCAAGGTCTGGTTCAAGTTCCAAAATGGTTTGCAGACAGTTGCGCAGCCTGCTCTGCAATGCTTCATGCTGCTGCATGGCCACCCCCTGAGAAATACCGTTTCGGAAGTCATCCCGATCAGTTCGGGGCACCGCTTCCGGCGTGCGGGCGTTGCGTCTGCAACGAAAACGCTAACTGCTTGCCGTCTCCTGCAGCCAGTTGCGATAAAAACCGTACAGGTAGTTTCCACCAGAAAATACAGTGAGAACAAGCGCTATGTAAAGAAGAATCTCTCCCAGCCATGCCACAGGTATGCCGAACAGCGGCTCGTGAATGATAAGCGGACCACATGCCAGCATCTGCATTATGGTTTTGAGTTTCCCGTACCTGTCTGCCGCGATGACAATACCTTCATCGGCAGCCATGGCACGCAGGCCGGTCACGATAAGCTCGCGGCAGATGATGACTATGGTTATCCACGCGGGAACCCAACCAAGGTAGCTGAGCATGACCAGCACGGAGCAGATGAGCAGCTTGTCCGCCAGCGGGTCCAGAAATTTGCCGAAACTGGTCACAATCCCTTCCCTGCGGGCCACAAAGCCATCCAGCATATCGGTTGCGGAAGCAATAAAAAAGAGAAAGAACGCGATAAGGTTCGTCAGCTTGCCGGGAAAGTAGAGCAGTATGACGACAAAGGGAACAATGAGTATACGGGCAAGCGTGATCTTGTTTGCGAGATTAAACATCCTATCTGGCCTTCATTCGGTTATTTCTGTAGTGGGCAAGCACTTTGGTAACATAATCCCTTGTTTCGGCATAGGGTGGTATGGTGCCATATTTTTCCACGGCGGAGGGACCGGCGTTATACGCCGCCAGCGCAAGGCGCACATCTTTAAAGCGGTCCAGCATCATGCGCAGGTAGCGTACCCCCGCTTCCACGTTCTCAATGGGGTCAAAGGGATTTTGTAATCCCAGATCCCTGCCCGTGGCGGGCATAATCTGCATAAGCCCCTGTGCGCCGGCACGTGAAACACTTTTGTGGTTGTAGGATGATTCCACCTGAATAACGGCCCGTACCAGCTTCGGGTCCACCCGGTGCCGCCGCCCGAAGACCTCGGCAATCCTGTCTATCTGCTGCTTTTTCTGCGAACGTGCTGTTCGGGTCGTCTTGGCAGCTTCAGAAGTACGGGAAGAGGAGCCCGCGCCCGGTTTGCGTAACGTGCCTGTGTTCCGCGCTTCCTGTTTCTGCGGGCGAACCACAAACCCTTCCGGCGGCTTGGGCGTCGTGTAGAAGTGGTACTCTCCCTTGGCGTCCTTCCAGTAGTAGATGGTCTGTCCTTTTGCCTGAGTAACCGCCGCAATCAACAGGACAAGGCACAGCAGGATGGTCAGCGGCCATCCGTATGCCGAAGAAATCCGGCATGCTGCTGTGCGGCGGTTCATATTGGCAACTCCGGTTATCCATGCGAGCCGGAAATGGCTTCCAGGCTTCTGTCCAGCGCTGTGACTATGGCATCTGCAAGGTTAAGGAAACCGGCCTTAGCGTGTGATTCACCTTCCAGCATCACCACTGGCACGCCCATATCGGCGGCCACAACCGTCGCCGGGTCCAGCGGCACGCTGCCCAGAAACTCCAGTCCGTAACGTTCCGCCAGTTCCTTGCCTCCGCCCTTCTTGAAAAGGGTTATCTCGCCGCCACAGTGCGGACAGGCCAGGCCGCTCATATTCTCCACCACACCCAGCACATTGGCATTGGCGTATTGCAAAAAGTTAATGGCCTTACGCACATCGGCGAGAGAGATTTCCTGCGGCGTGGTAACAACCACACACAGGGCTTCCGGAATGGTCTTGAGCACGGTCATGTGTTCATCACCGGTTCCGGGAGGCGAGTCGATAAGCAGAAAATCCAGCTCCCCCCAGTTCACATCAGAAACAAACTGGCGGATCGCCGCTGTTTTCTTGGGGCCGCGCCAGAGAACGGCGGTATCCTTGTCCTTGAGCAGCGAATCCATGGAAACAAGCCACAGGTTTTCGTTCACCTGAACGGGGTTGAGCAGCCCGCCGCGGTCCGCCTCAATCCCAAGGGCCGTTACGCCGAGCAGGTTGGGCACGCTGGGGCCGTGGATATCCACATCCAGAATCCCCACCTTGTATCCGCGGGCAGCCAGCGCGGCAGCCATATTGACCGTTACCGAGCTTTTTCCCACTCCGCCTTTGCCGCTCATGATAAAGAGCTTGTAGCGAATCTTGTCCAGGGTGGAACAGATAAGGGCGTCCTGAATATTCTGCTTGGCGCTGGCCTTGGGCTCCGCACCGGGCTGACCGGCTCCGGAAGAGGAACAACCGCTGCATGAAGACATTGCTTTCTCCTTTATGTACAGGCTGTTCCGTGCTCTCGGCGCAGAACCTCCCGGCGTGTGAACTGAACAGAAACCTAAACAATATACGTCATGCGTCAAGTCCGGGTCTGCCGTCGCAATCTGGCTATTCAAGAAACGCTATGGCAACGAACCCGGCGACACAGAGGATAAGCGTACCCAGCAGGATAAGGTCGAAGCGTTTTTCAAGGAAAAACCTTGCCCTGTCGCCGAACAGGTAAATCAGTCCGGCTATGGTGAAGAACCGCACTCCCCTGCTGAGCGTGGAAGCCACGATGAACACCGGCAGGTCAATGCGGAACGCTCCCGCCGTCAGCGTGCACAGCTTGTACGGAATGGGCGTAAGCCCTGCTGCCGCAACAGCCCATGCATCATAGGTGTCATACCATTCCTTGATGACAAGATACTTATCGTCAAAACCGTAGAAACGTATGATGGGCATTCCGAGTAAATCCATGAAAAAATACCCGACATAGTACCCCAGAATACCGCCCAGCAGCGAGGAAACAAGGCATATGGCCGCCAGCCGGAATGCCTGCTTTCTGTTTGCCAGCGCCATGGGAATGAGCAGCAGGTCGGGCGGCAGCGGGAAAAAGATGGATTCCGTAAAGGAAACCGTGGCCAGGGTGCGTCTCGCCCCTTTCGATTCTGCCAGAAGCCAGATTTTATCCAGCCATTTTTTCATCATATCCATGCCGCCTTACCAGCCATGTGTGCCCACCAGATCCACAAATGCCACTCCGCCCAGCTTTTCCAGAGTAACATCGCCATCTTGTTTGCGTATGCGCACCAGCTGCTGCATGCGTTTGTTCTTTCCCACGGGAATAAGCATCACTCCCGGGTCGGCCAGTTGGTTAACCAGCGGTTCGGGTATTGAAGGCCCTCCCGCAGTTACGATAATCCTGTCAAACGGCCCCATTTCCGGCCATCCCATGGTGCCGTCATCAAGCTTCAGGCGAATGCGGTAGTATTTGAGATCCCGCAGCAGTTGCTGTGTTGCCGAATGCAGTTCGCGTATGCGTTCCACAGAATACACCTGCAACCCCATTTCCGCCAGCACGGCAGCCTGAAATCCGGACCCCGTGCCGATTTCAAGCACGCTCATGCCGGGTCTGGTTTCCAGCTGTTCCGACATCAGAGCCACAATATACGGTTGCGAGATGGTCTGCCCGTAGCCAATGGGCAGCGGATGATCTTCATAGGCCTGTGCGCGCAGGGCTTCCTGCACGAAGTAATGGCGGGGCACGGCGCGCATAGCTGCAAGCACGCGGGTATCTTTAATCCCCCGTGCTTCAAGATGTTCGCGTACCATTCGTTCCCTGTTGCGCCGCATATCCACAATCAAGACTGGAATCTCCTTTCGGTGACCGGCACGTTGAGCCGTGGCAGGATACGTTCGGCACAAAAATCCGGAGTAAGACTAAATGAGTTCGCCCGGATTGAGAAGCAGATTTTTCCCGGCAAGTCAACCGAACGGAGTTGCTTGACATACGCGTGGAGTATGCGAAAATCATTCATCACTTCAACCGCGGGAGCCCACCATGCTGTATGTCAGCGACCTGATGTCCACCAATCTGTTTACGCTCAAGCAGACCGACTCTCTCAAGACCGCGAAGTCGCTTATGAACCTCGCCCGCATACGCCACATACCCATTATTGACGAACCGGGCTTTTTTCTGGGACTGCTGACCCATCGCGATATTCTTTCCTCAACCATTTCGCGCTTTGCGGACGTGGAACAGGAAATACAGGATGAAATTGACTCCGGCATCCCTGTAAGCGAGATCATGCGCACAGACGTCATCACCGTCACGCCGGATACCCGCCTGCGCGATGCCGCCGAGATGCTGTTCAACCATAAGTATGGCTGCCTGCCCGTTGTGGACAGGGACCGGCTTGTGGGCATAATCACCGAGGCGGATTTTCTTAAACTGACCATCAGTCTCATGGATGCGGTTGAAGCCCTGTAGCCGACCGCTCGCTCCGTCCATCAAGCCATTCCCGGAGTCAAGCCGTGGGATGGCTTTTTGTTAGACTGCGGCATGCCCCACGGCTGCCCGCTATGAACCCATAAGGAAAGACGATGTCCAATTCCAAGAGCCTAGTAACGTCCATGTTGTTTGTTATCCTGCTCATCGCCTGTGGTCTTGGAGGCTATGTGCTTCTCAAGGACCAGCAGGGGCCTGCCATTTCCCTTGCTCCCGCCGATGGCCGTGTGAACAAGAACTCCGTCCTTGAAATCACTCTTTCCGATGAAAAGTCGGGGCTTAAAAACCTTACGGTGCTCATCCGCAAGAATACCACCACCAGCACCATCTACCGGCAGGATTGGACCGACAGTCCCGCCCAGCGCGTGGAGCAGGTAGATCTCAGTGCCGCCCAGCTTCAGGAAGGAGCGTTTGAGGTCATCGTGCGCGCCACAGACAGCTCCTTTGCCGCCTTTGGCAAGGGCAACACCTCCACGCGTGAATACGCCTTCCGTATGGATAACACCCCTCCCCGCGTCTCTGTCATCACCATGCCCCCCTATGTGCGGCGTGGCGGAACGGGAGTTGTTTCCTATTCCGTTTCAGAGGAAACATCCGCTACAGGTGTAATGGTGGGCGATGTCTTCTTCCCCGGCTATCGTCAGGCAAACGGAAACCACCTGTGTTTCTTCGCCTTCCCCTACTATCTCACGCCCAAGGAATACTCTCCGCGCCTCATCGCCCGCGACCTTGCCGGAAACGAATACGACCGTCCTCTCAGTGTGTATCCGCTGGACAGGCAGTTCAAGACAGACATAATCCGTCTTACCGATTCCTTTTTCGAGTCCAAGATGCCAGAGTTTGAGCAGGATGTTCCCGGTGACATGTCGCATCTGGAACGCTTCCTCAAGGTGAACAGGGATATCCGTGTGGCCAACCGTGCCGCGCTTATGTCCATCGGGCTTCAGACCGCACCGGAGATGGTGTGGAAAGATCAGTTCATGCGCCTTCCCAATGCGGCCAACCGGGCCAGCTTTGCGGAAAAGCGTACCTACATCTATAATGACGCAGAGGTGGACGAGCAGTATCATCTTGGTCACGACCTTGCGTCCACACGTCATGCCCCCGTGCCTGCCGGCAACCACGGCAAGGTTGTCTTTGCAGATAATCTTGGCATTTACGGGTTGCTCGTGGTGGTAGACCACGGTCTTGGTCTGCAGTCGCTTTATTCGCACCTGAGCGAGATATCCGTGCAGCCCGGGCAGGTGGTTTCCAAGGGAGACATTCTGGGTAAAACCGGCGTAACCGGTATGGCAGGAGGCGACCACCTGCACTTCGAGATGGTTGTTTCCGGCTTCCCCGTTACTCCGCTGGAATGGTTCGACCCCAAGTGGATACGGGACAACATAACCGGAAGACTGGAATAACCCAGGTCTGTGAAACACCCTAAAGAGCGCGGCAACGCGCTCTTTAAGGTAGCTGACAAACCGTGCCTTTTCGAAAAACGGATTTTCGTAAAGCCGAGTCTGAAGTCAAAAAACGGATTTAT